>NYYF01000041.1 GCA_002686675.1 Fidelibacterota bacterium | reverse complement strand
TTTGATGAAAAATTACGGTGAATTAAGCTCTGTTCTTATTTCAAATAAAAATAAAACCAAAAGGTGATAATTATGAAGCAAATACTAACTAATCTGCTTTGCTTATTTATTTATTCTTCGTCCATTTTGCTTGGTGCCCAATACAAAGTTGTGGGTGAAGTATTCACTCAGTCCTGGTGACCCTACTGTCCAGACGCCCGGGCCGGGATTCAAGAACTGTATAATAGTCAACCCAATTTTATTCCCCTCATTTGGCAAGGCGATACTGAAAATGTGAGCCCTAATTATGGTGGACGTGCGGCCCTGTACGGTGTGAGTGGAATTCCACATGTAGAATTTGGCGGTACCATTTCATCAGTTGGGGGAGGAGGAAATATGTATCCCACATATTTGAATATATATAATTCTCTCTTGGGTGATTACAGTCCTTTAGTGATAAATCAATCCGTCACTACCATTGGAAATAATCTGGTTATTTCTGCTGATGTGGAAGTAACAGACAATATTACGACTTCTAATAATAAAATCCTGTTTGTACTTGTTAAATATCAAGACTCTGACTATTTCTCATCAGTAATTGCCTATCAGGAAAGCAGTTTTAATCTTACCGGTATTGGAGAGACCGGAAATTTTGAGGGTTCAATAGCAATTGATCCGGACTGGGATTTAGAGCTGGTAAAAGCAGTTGTTATGGTCCAGTCATGGAGCACCAACCAGATTCTTCAAGCTGATATGGCTGAAATAAATATGGAAAATATTTTTTCCATTAACTGTAGCTTAGGGAACATTCTTTCTGATAATGACAGCGATGGACTGGCCAATCCTGGCGAAACTGTCACCGCTTTGTTGATGGTAAATAATGAGTCATTGGTTATAGATGCAGACAATGTAAGTGGAGTTCTTTCTTCTGAGAATCTGGATGTTACTATCAACCAGGAGAGTCTATATTTTGGTGATATCACAAATGGTGGTATGTCTTCGGGAGAGGTTGAGATAGTTCTTGCACCTGATATTGTCCTTGGTGATGTCTTATTAACCCTGACAATATCTGCTGAATACACAGATAATTATGGGAATGAATCTGAATATTCTTATGGTTTTCCGCTGATTCTGAACGTGAGCTTGAACCAGGCAGGCTGGCCTTTTGAAAACACTGCTCAGATAGAATCTTCACCTGCGGTTTTTGATATTGACGGAGATGGTATTAAGGAAGTTATTTTTGGAGATTACGGAGGTTCCCTTTATATAGTTTCTTCAACAGGGACAGTATTGCCAGGATTCCCATTTGAGCTAGGGGATGATATTTGGGGATCACCTGCAGTGGCAGACTTGGAAGGGGATGGAGATGTTGAAATTGTCATAGGTTCAAAAAACAAACACCTTTTTATACTGAATGCAGATGGTTCAATTCAGGTTGACTATAATTCCGGACAATATCTCATGGGGACACCAGCTTTAGGAAATATTGATGATGACGCAGATCTTGAAATTATATTTGGAGGATATTCTTCCTCAGGTAAATTATTTGCCATCAATCCGGATGGATCAAATGTCTCTGGTTTCCCATTACAGCTTGATGAGAAAATTCAGCGGGGCGTTGCATTAGCCGATTTCGACGGGAATGGCAAAGTTGATATTGTTTGTGGAACCGACAGTGAGAATTTGTGGCTTTTATATGATGATTTGACGGTTGCAGATGGGTTTCCCTTTGAAGCTGAAAAGGATTTTAGGACTGATCCGTCTGTTGTGGAAATTAATGATGAAAAGATCATCTTTGCTGGAAGCAGGGATGACAATTTTTACGCAGTAAACTGTGATGGCAGCCTACGATTTCAAATCGAGACCGGTGGAGATATCAGTGAATCTTCCGGAATTGTGGACACAGAGAATGGTCCAGGTATCTTTTTTGGTTCAAACGATGGATATTTGTATGGCGTTGATTTAGAAGGAAATTCACTTCCCGGATGGCCTCTTAATTTGGAGGAAGATATTGTTTCTTCCCCCTGTTTTGCAGATTTGGATGGTGACGGCATCATTGAGGTGATTGCTGCTACAAATACAGGATTACACGCCATTCATTTAAGTGGCACCACATATGATCATTTTCCCATTACCGGTGGCTCAAGCTTTGCCGGATCTGCAACCATCACTGATTTAGATTCAGATGGCGACCTGGAAATTTTTGCAGGAGCAGGAAACGGCCTGTTGGCGATTGATGTAAAAGAAACCGGTTCAGTTGCGAATATGTGGAATATGCATCGCGGAAACCTCAATAGAAATGGATATTATAGTGCTACATATGAAGTTTCAAGTGTAACGGTTGATCATTTGAATGATTGGGACCTGGTTGGCCTGCCGATGAATGTTGAAGATTCATACTATCTAATGGTATTCCCTGACGCTGTTGAGGAAACTCTTTTTAGTTTTGATATTAGTTATATTCAGGAAAGCAATCTTGAACCTGGGAATGGATACTGGCTTCGGTTTGATAGTGAAGGGTCAAACACAATTACAGGTATTTCTATTTCTTCCTTAACAGTTCATTTGAGTGAAGATTGGAATCTGATTTCAGGGATTACATCCGTTGTTGATGTGAACACAATCTCTGATCCTGATGAACTGATTATACCTGAAACCTTTTTTGGATTTTCCGGTAGCTATCTTGAGGTGACTGAATTGGAACCAGGCCAGGGCTATTGGGTTCGCTCCGCTGGAGAAGGTGACATTACTATTTCTGCTGGTATGAGAGCAAAGCGGAGGGAATATATTAATCATCTTGAGGATGCAAGTACGCTCGTTGTCAATGGGCAAACACTGTATTTTGGGATGGATGTTCCGGATGATAAAAAACTCAGCTACAGCCTTCCCCCAAAACCACCACCAGGAGCTTTTGATGTCCGGTTTGCTGGTGATTGGCAGTACAGTATTGATGGTGGTGAAATTCAATTAATGAGCACTATGCCTACTCTGCCTGTATCTTACAATGTAATTGATGGAGAAGAGTGGATATTAACTCATTCAGACAAAGGCATTGAACTGCGGTTGAACGGTTCTGGATTACTGGAAATTCCAGGAGATATTTCATCGATTGTTTTAACAAGAAGGGTTGAGGAAATTCTTCCAGGTACGTTTATTCTTAAGCAAAATTATCCCAACCCTTTTAATCCTGTAACAGAGATCAAGTATGAGATTCCAGCAGAAGGACTTGTGAGTTTGAAGGTATTTAATATATTAGGAGAGGAAGTTGCAGTGTTGGTGAATGAGAGACAACCTCAGGGACATTACACGGCCACATTCAGTGCAGGGATTCTTCCTTCTGGAGTGTATGTGTATACATTAGAGTCTGGTGACTATACCTCAGTAAAAAAATGTGTTTTAATGAAATAACAAAGGAAAGTTAATTAACTATCTCCCCTGGTCATTATCACTAAATTTGTTCAATGAAAATCATTAAAATAATCTACTTATTGCTGATGCTTTGTTCCGGTGTTTTTGCAGCGTACCTGAGAAATATGCCTACAACACTTTATCAGCCAAATGGAAGTGTGCTTGAATGTTTTGTCACTGGTGATGAATATTTTAACTGGGCTCATGATGAAAATGGATTTACTCTTATCCAAAGCCAGAGTGACGGTTTCTTTTACTATGGAGTAATGGATGGTGATGAAGTTGTTCCGTCAGAGTTCTTGGCAGGCTCTATCATTCCATCTGATGCAGGGTTAACTCCATGGGCAATTATCCCTCAACATGTTTATCTGGAAAAGAGAAGAAAATTTTGGGAAGGCATTGACCGAATTAACCGTGATGCGCCAACTCATGGTACTGTAAACAATATCAATGTTTATATCCGTTTCAGTGATCAAACAGAATTCTCTACTCCACGATCCCAGCATGATCAATTATTTAACAAGCCAGACGGACCTTCGTTGCTTCACTATTTCGAAGAAGTTTCTTATGAAACGCTTCATGTACATACACATCATTATCCAAACTGTGAAATGACTACCAACTTATCCTATCAGGATGAATATCCCCGCAGTTATTACATGCCATACGATCCGACAACGAACCCCAATGGATATAATGGTAGTAATGAGAGAACAGTTCGAGAACAAACGTTATTGGGACACGCAATTGAATACATAGAAAGCGAAGTGCCAATTCCATTAGATATTGATTCGAATAATGATGGTTATGTAGATAATGTTACTTTTTTGGTGCGTGGATCACCAACCGCTTGGGCTACTCTATTGTGGCCACATCGATCGTCACTCTACTATTACAATGCATTTATAAATGGGAAACAGGTGGGTGATTATAACTTCAATCTGGAACAAGGAGGTTATTTAACTGTAGGGGTGATTTGTCATGAATTTTTTCATACTTTAGGCGCTCCGGATCTCTATCACTATGATGGTGGAGGTGCACCTTCTCCAGTGGGGGGCTGGGATATTATGGAAGCTAACGGTACTACACCGCAGTACATGGGTGCCTGGATGAAACATAAATACGGCGACTGGATTGATTGCCCAACTATCGGAGGCATGGGTATTTTTCCACTGCTTCCACTCCAATCCCAGGAAACGAGCTGTTATCGGATTGATTCTCCTAATTCCAGTCATGAATTTTTTGTAGTAGAATATCGGAAACAGGAAGGTATTTATGAAGTAAATCTACCTGGGAATCAATCTGGGATGCTCATTTATCGGATTGATGAATATCTGAATGGCAATGCTCAGGGCCCCCCGGATGAGGTTTATTTATACCGTCCGGGAGGAACGACTACTGAAAATGGGAATTTGGGTGCTGCTATATTTAGTGCTGAAACCGGGAGGACGGAATTCAATGACTCAACAGACCCTTCCAGTTTTTTATATGGAGGTGCACCCGGAGGATTGAACATTCAGGATATTGGATATCCTGATGATATTATTGAATTCGTCTATTGGAATATTTTTGTTCAAACCTCAATCGTGGGGATTGCCAATGACAACGATGGTGATGGCATCCTCAATCCTGGTGAGACCGCACAGCTTTTCTTGGCAGCTAACATTCTAAGTGGTCCCAGTAACGGTGAAAATGTTGTGGGCATGTTGTCTTCTGAATTGGACTGGGTCCATTTCAACCCATCAACTATAAATTTTGGCACACTGCCTGTGAATGGTAATACTGTAGAGATTGAAACCCTTATCTCGCTCGATGATACAGGTGAACTGATGCCTGCCAGTTTTACTTTACAGATTGAGGCAGATTTTGATGATGATGGTGTAATCATTCATTATACAGATGATTTTGATTACCAATTAGATGTCACCCTAAACCAGGTTGGGTTCCCATTATCCACAGCTGAGATACGTTCCAGTCCCTTGGTCCTAGATCTGAACAATGATGGTAATAATGAAATTGTTTTCGGAGATTATAACGGAGTTGTCCATGTCTACAACGCCGATGGTTCCGAATACATAAATGGTGTTTTTCCTTTTAACACTGGAAATCAAATATGGGGTTCACCAGCCGCTGCTGATTTGGATGGCGATAATTATCTGGACTTTGTTATTTCCTCAAAAAGTAAGCATTTGTATATATTTGATTACAATGGATTAAAAATAGATTATGAAACCGAAGTATTTTTAATTGGTACACCAGCCATAGGTAATTTGGACGAAGATCCAGAGTTGGAAATTGTATTTTCTGGTTATTCTTCTGATAATAAAATATTTGCAATTAATTTTGATGGAAGTGATCTAGAAGGGTTTCCCATTGACTTTGATGAAAAAGCAAAGGGTGGCGTCGCATTAGCAGATTTTAACAATAATGGAAAAGATGATATCGCCATAGGCACCGATGATGATCATATTTACCTGATTTTTGATGATGGCAGCATAGCTCCTGGATTTCCATTTATTACAGGTGACAAAGTTCAGGCAGCGCCGTCTATTTTGGAAAGCAATGGAGAGAAAATGATTGCTGCTGGTTGTAATGATGATCATCTTTATGTAGTGAACAGTGATGGTAGTTTGCAATTTTCAGTATTAACGGGCGATAAAATTCAGACCTCTCCCTCTTTCATAGAAATAAATGGGGAGGCATTTATCTTCTTTGGTTCCGAAGATGAGATGATCTATGCAGTGGATCTTAATGGAAATCCTCTTTCGGGTTGGCCTGTAGATCTTGAAAATAATATCGTTGCATCTCCCTGTTTTGCCGATTTTGATAGTGATGGATTTCCTGAAATAGTTACTGCAATAAATGGTTCAGACTTGTTTGTATTACATATTGATGGAACCACCTATTCACATTTTCCAATTAATACACAATCCTTATTGAGAGGAGCTATAACATTAGCAGAGTTGGATTCAGATGGAGATTTGGAAATTTTTGTAGGTGGAGTTGCAAGTCTTCACTGTATTGATGTGAAAGAAGCAGG
>NYYF01000040.1 GCA_002686675.1 Fidelibacterota bacterium | reverse complement strand
GTCATCCGTAATATCAATGTTAGCGCTTGATCCTTCGTCTGGCCATTCACCCTCTTCTATCACAGCATTTTGAATAGTAATGAGTTCACTTTCGTAATCTTCTCCATCCGTATTAAGTTGAGCAACGGTAATAACCTGTGGTTCAGGAAGGTCAGCGGTTCCCAATACAGTTATATCCTGGGATCCGGTTATTGCCACTTCAAATTTTCCATTATATTCTTCAGTCTCACCGGTTACCCTGATTTCATCTCCCACATTCAAATCAACATCTGTGATTCCATAACCGAAAACGACCAGACCTGCTGTAGCATCCTGTATCACATACTCGGTATGGCTGCTCTGAAAATTCGGAGTTGTAACAACACCTTGGACGGTAACAATTTCACCTACCCCCAACGCTCGCGCTTCTGCTATGGTTAATCCCTGCTCAACAAAAACTGTAATTTCCGTAATATCGCTATCTGAAGCTCCTTGATCATCTGTGACAGTTAATGTAAATGTCAAAAGTATTGTTTCAGAGTAATTTGGTGCAGTGAAAGATGGTGTTGCTGAGCTGGGATCATCCAGGGTTATATCTTCAGGACCATCCCAGGAATAGGAAAATTCTGCACATTCAGGATCATAACTTCCGCTTCCATCCAGTTGCACTGTTTCTTCAGGATCTACAACCTGGTCAGGCCCGGCATTTGCAACCGGAGCAGCATTCCCGCTGCCAACATTATGAGATCCCAGATAATCAAATGTATTTTGGTCATAAACGCTCCATTCAGAATCACAGGCGTCTGTTCCTGCGGAAGACGCCCAGTCAGTATTGCCCTGAATGACCGATGATTTTCGGACAAGAGTGTGCTCCCCTGTCGCGTTCGTTACTCCCGCAACATCCCAGCCGGAACCGGGATCATCCCCTTCTTCACCAACTGCATCGATCAATGTTCCATTATAAGCAAGCCCAACTGCATCATCACCATTGTAATAAGTTGCAGTTGTACCAAGGATATCGCATTCCCCTGAATACTCATCGGCGATACTGCTGTTACATATCACAAACACATCACCGGCTTCAATACTGTAGTTAGACCCATCATTTAGAGGATCTGATAAATCTACAGCATTCCCCTCTCCTTCTGACCAGTCACCGCCATTGGCAATCCTCCAGATTTCATATCCAGCAAGATCAACAGCTGCATCGGTGGGATTGTAAATTTCAAGAGCCTTGTTGCTGCTGCTTCCCTCTATATATTCTGAAAAGAACAATCCATCCGTGGAAGCTGGAGTTTCTAATGCACCTTCATCAATCCATTGAGCTATCAAATTAATCTGATCTGAAGGTAAAGGATCTGCTCCATCAGGCATTTGTGCTCCAGATGCAGTACCTTGTAATTTTTGAATTATATAACTATTTGCCCCATCTCCGGCAGTAACGACTGGTCCATTATTGCTATTGCCTGACATGAGGTTGTCATATGTTGATAAATCCAAACCCCCAAAGTAACCCCCGCCATTAATATGACAACTTGTACAATTGTCATTGAAAATTGTCTGTACCTGGGTTTGATAGTCCACCTGTCCATATATATTGCTAATAAGAATCGAAAGAACTATTATTACATTTTTCATAAGAGACTCACTTTCTTATATTGTTAATAAATTTTCAGAAATTGGGCTCACATTTTATTAAGATTCTTTGCTTTTATCAACAGTTATTCCAACTTTATTCCGAAGATAAAATGATCACACCAGCTGAATATGTGCGAATCCAGTATCCCTTGCCAGGTACCAGGGTAGTCGTATTCTCATAACTCCCATCAAATTCGTAAATAGTTCCCGGTACAATAATCCCATCAGGATCCTGGATTAAAGTAACGGATACTGAACTTGTTATTCCCGTAACCAAATTCCAACCTTCAACAAGTTCAATAGCCAGGCTGAATATCTCCAATCCTTCGATAACACTGGTACCGTCAGAATCAAATCGTAACCAGTAACCAATCCCTGGGGTGAGAGTTTCTGCATCGATGTACATTCCATTATACGCATATAAAGTTCCTGTATTAGCCTCAGGAAAAATTTCAAGGTAATTACCATCCACAACATCAACTGGAAGCCCTATCAAATTCCATCCTGCAATATTGTCAATTTCCAATAAGATTCCTGAAGAAGCATTTGGCAGTCCGGGCGTTCCAAAATCGCCATCACCAAATGGCACTTCTGAAGTTGTCCAATTAACACCAAGGCTGTTATCGCTGTAGGGGTCAATCAACATCATACTCTCTCCTGAGGGGTCAGGAAAAGAAGCACCATTATCATACCAGACTTCATCCAAAATAGCACCAGTGGGATGTTCAAAAATGATCTCATCCCACCCATTACCCAACGCAAAATTGGAATAAACATAGTCTACGTTGACTCCTCCATTTTCAGCCGGGTTGTCATTCACACCAAGAACAACGAACTCCCCTGGTTCCAACAATAATCCTCCCACCTGAGAAATTGTATGTTGATCTTCGTCATCGTCTTTAAGTGTCAAACCATTCAAATTTATTGTTTCAATACTTGTATTGGTCACTTCAAACCATTCTCCGTAGGAATCGGTAACGCTGACCGGGTTATTCATTATTTCATTAATAACCAAGCCGGTCGACATATCAATTACATCTATAGATATTTTCCATAAAACAGGGCGATGATCCGAAATATGATATTGATAAGTTGAGGATCCAGCATAATCATCAATCCTTAAAGTTTGAATTTCCCCTGATAGCATATTTTCATCAAATAATTCAGCAGAAATTAAGACATGATCAATAAAACTGGCGTACATCCCCCACGGAAATGAATTATAATAGTTATCTCCTGCAATTGGGGTTGTAGTAAAATAACTATTTTGATCTTCAACCAAGGGCCAGAGCGAATTGTCATTCTCCGGATCATCTATTTCATCATTAAAATCACCTGCAACAATGATATTTTCACTGATATTATTTTGGATGTAATCTGCCAATACCTGAGAGGCTGCCAACCGCTGGTTAAATCCTTCATCAAAAGCTTTCATGTGAATATTAATTAATTGAATAGTGATTGCAGCATCCCCGCACCCCCACTGCAATTCGGCTTTCAGCGGATACCGATATGCGAATGCCCATCCCTCCGAGGAAAATAATGTTGTGTAATTTACTATTTCCACACAGTCACTCCTTACAGCCATACCCAAATCCGGATTCACTTCACTTCCATAATTTGTGTGAATAAAATTATAAGCAGGATTCATGGATGCAAAATTTTCATAATCTGGGATATCGCTGATTTCCTGGAAAGCGATTATATCAGGAAGGATTTCACTTATAATTTCCGAGACATAATTCACTGTGTTGCTACTGGTGGGAAACTCTTGCACATTCCACGTCATTACTTCCAATCCGTTCCAATTGTTTTCGTATGGGATTGACCAGAGATCCTGTGGAGGATTTATTTGAACCGTATCTGCTGGCGGACAATCCTGTCCCATTAAAAAAAGATGAAATAATAAAACAAGAAATAAAGATTTGTTCATTAGATTGAAATCTTTCACAGAATAAATGCTCTCTCTACCTGGTTTAATAATTCAACGAAATACAGTTGACGTTTACTCACAGAATCCACCGTAAAAAATAGTACTGTTACTTAACTTTCAAAGTGAGCCGAAATATCTCCGGTTTGAATCTTCCTATGATTAAATAATTTAGGGTTTCTGTGATCTCCTAGCTTGGCTATATCTTCTTCCTCGATGAATTTTAAATGATCTAGTAAAGCCAAAGTTGCAACTGGGTTAGCCCGCTGATTTCCATCTAATACTTTTAGCGCAAGACCAAATGCTTCACCATTTTTGTTTCGAATAGCAACTCCACGGACAGCTTCTCCACCGACTTTTGTAATTGCCTTTCCTTTCATAACTTTAATAAAATCTGTATCAAAGCGATTACGGCCTGCCACGAGATACGGATGGTGCGCCATAGCCTGAAACACCTCTTCCAGTTCCGCATACTGTCTGCTTGCAAGCTTTTGAAATAATAATGCAATACTGTGTAAGGACATAAAGGGTGTTGGTGCGCTGCATCCATCAATTGCTGTTACAATCTCATTTTGACCAGAATAAATTCGCAAAAGATCAAAAATAGTTTTTTGAACAGGATGATCACGATTGGTGTATCCCTCAGGTTTCACCCCAAGGTGTTTGGCCAATGCCAGCATGCCTGCATGTTTTCCACTACAATTATTATCGAAAGGTGAATAATCTTTTTTCTTGTGAAGAAGTGCTATCTTGGATTCTTTATCATAAGGTGCATGAATTCCGCATTCGTAATGATCTATTGAAAAACCCAGCTTATTCAGCATAGATTTAGCCGTATTGACATGAATTGATTCCCCATTGTGGGAAGCACACATGAGAGCTAATTCCTCATCTGTAAACCCTGCAGATTTCACAGCACCTGCATGTACACTCGCCGCTGCCTGGAATGGTTTGAAGGACGACCTGATGCAAGTTTGATATTCTGGATCTCCAGTTGAAAAAATAATTTCTCCAACTTCATTTACAGCAACAGCATAAATTGAATGCTGGCTTTCTACATGGTTACCGCGAGTTACTTTACAATAAATTGGCATATGGTTTTTATTTCTTTAAAACCCGGTTACATATTATTTGTACAGATTGGAAACAAATTTGAATTGAAAACCAGCCTTTTTTAACTCAGGGATTCTTTTTTGGAGGACTTGAAGAGTCATTGGTCTGGCATGACCAACACCAATTGCTGATCCTTTATGTTGAGCAGTTGAAATAAGTTGATCCAGTTGTTTGTTTATCAGGTACTGATCAGCTTCATTATCTAGGAATACGTCCCGGTTCGCGGTGTGTACCCCAAGACTCATCATCATTGATTCCGCTATGGATTCTGGTGTTGTCCGGCTGTCAATAAAATACTTTTCATACTTCTTCAAGACAGACCCAACCACATTCATAACTCGTTTATTTTCCGTGGCTTTTGATCCCTGATGGTTATTCATCCCGACTGCCTGTGGCAAGTGGGTAATAACGTTCTCCATCCTGCTCTCAATTTCACTGCTTGTCATATCTGTATTCAGAACAAATTCTTCCTCCCCGCTGGATGACACATGAGATTCCATAGGCATATGGACGATAACTTCATATCCTCTTTCAAAGGCTTTTTTTGCAAACGATCTGCTATACTTGTGCCCCGGAATAACTGCAAATGTTAAATTTTCTCCAAGTGATAAGAAACCGTCAGAAACTTCATCATTTCTATACCCAAAATCATCAATAATGATATTTAATTCTCCAGCAATAGATTTTTCCTCTAAAATCTCTTCAATATCTTCAGAAGAAAATTCCTTTTTCATTTCCTGTAATTCCCTGTGCAAAAGTAACAGGCGAACTGCCAGAATTAGGAGGACTGCAGTTAATGCAATAATGACATAAATCTGAATAGAATTTTGTTTTGACGGCATTAATTATGGGAGCGTAACTGAAATATCCAGCATCTGAGAAATTCCAAGATTCTGGGAGCCCACCTGCACACCGTACTGGAAACGGTAGATTCCCAACCTGAAACCAAAACCACCGGAAACCGTTGTAACTTCCTGGGAAAATTGAGATCCCGTCTGAATGACCAGTTGTTTCCAACTGAATTCGTTCCCTATACGAAAAATCATTCCTGAAACCAGAGAAGAGTTTTCTGCAGAAAGAAATATTTTGTTTCCCCAATCCTTTTGAAAATAATGATAGCAAACACCACCCAAAACACGTAAAGGCAGACTAGGAGATTTATTAGATAGCAGTGACATGGAACCCATATTCAAAAGTGATACCCCAAAAGTGAAGTTTTTTCCAAATGTCCGAGCCAATCCAAAGTCTACAGAAAAGCCTTTGGAAGATTCATTATAGATTTGAAAGCTGACTGCCTGCATAGCAAGTCCATAACGGGTGTTGCCCAAAATTCGATTGTAAAATCCACCAAACGAAACACCGTAAGCTCCAAACTCTGCCAGTGGATTGTCAGTAGGCGTACTCGTTCGAAATTCCAGATCATTTAACCCGGCATAGCGGATTTGAAACCCACCAGTTCCATAGGTAAATCCTCTTGAAAAACGAATTGTTGATCCGGTCACACCCGCTAGCCAGGAACCGTGGGAAAAGAATAAATCAGGATTTGGTTTGTCTAAGATAAGCGAAGCTGGATTAGAAAAAGACCCTCCATCTAAAACAGGGTTAATGCCCACTGCAAGTTCTAGGGCCGTGCTTGGAATAGAAAGAAACTGTGTCCCAATTCCAAAAACGGAAGTGTTCAGGATAAATATAAAAACAGTTAACAGATGAAAAATTCTATTCATCGAATATAGATTTAATTAAACAATATTTCTAATCAACCAGTCAGAATTGAATCGAAACCGTAAATACATGGGCAAAATTGAGTGCAGGTTCCGTCACAAAAGCATAATCAATAGAAGAATCTTTTTTATTGAACAAAATATATTTCATCCCTACACCTAAAGAAACCCTTGAGTTACCATATCCCGCCCTGAAAAAATAGTTTTCTTTATACTGATATTCTCCGCCAAACCGAATAGGGACTCCTAAAATATCTTCATAATCCGTAATAACACCAAAATCTCCCACAAAATAAATTCTTTTAGAACGATAATTTGTGCCAATCCTATAAATAATTGGAAACTGCTCTTTATATATTCGACCCTGCTCTGCAAAAACTTCACTGGTCTGCCAAAGATAGTTAGAATTCAAATCCTGAATAACTAAACCAATGGATAAAAGAGGTGATGGACGAATAATTATTCCTAAATCAAATCCCATCCCCGACCCTACTAGACCGCTCTCATTCATGGGAAGTTGGAGTCGCAGAAGTTTAATATTAATCCCCACGGAAAGCCACGGTCGTAACTGCTGGCCAAAACTGATGAAGTAAGCATCCTCACTTGTTGATAAAAAACTGGTATGTTCTCCTTCTTCTGTTCTGCCGTCAATTTGATTCACTCCAGCTCTGATCCAGGCAAACCCAATCCCAGCTGTTGGAGGTAAATTCGTCTCAAAACTTGCAACATAAAAATTTCGATCCAGTTGTAAGCTATGATTTGTAACTGACGCCTGTCTGTTTGTTACAAATGAAATACCTGCCGGATTGTGATAAGCTGTAAAACCCTGGTCCAATTCCGCAGTAAATCCGCTTCCCATAGCAATTGACCGGGCAGTTGTTCCCATTCTTAAAAAACCACCAGAATAACTGGCATAATCACTGGAAAAAACCACGTTCAAAAACAACATAAATCCTGCCAGATACGAAAGGTTCTGGAAACCGGGTCTCATCATTTCAGCACAATCAATTTCAGCCAGTGATCTTCAGGACTG
>NYYF01000039.1 GCA_002686675.1 Fidelibacterota bacterium | reverse complement strand
TGGAAAGAATAAATGATGGATTTATTATTTCGGATGAAGATTTAAAATTGCGTGGGCCGGGCAAATTTTTTGGAATAAAGCAAAGCGGATTCTTTAAATATAAAATCGCTGATTTGGTTATGGATGGATCTATCATTAAATCCGCACGAAAAGCAGCTTTTGATCTGGTTGCAAAAGATCCGCATCTGCGGAACAGGTCTTTTATTGAATTGCGCCGTCATTTCCTGAAAGAATACCAGCATATGCTCGATTTTGTGAATATTAGCTAGTTAGAAGAAGATTGTATTAAGTTTTCGCTCTTTCAATTTTATTTAGCCTATATTCCACTCCTTATTCAGACAAAGATATTATATTTATTTCTGATGGAACATAAGGTGTGATTCAACGTAGGTTTTTGAAGATAAAATAAAGAGTGTGATATGACTTTTGGACATCAAATATTAGCTGAAATGTGTTGTAAAATACCATATTTTTTGTTCTTCATAATTTTGTGAATACTATATAATAAATATTTAACCTAGAGCATTAATGATCAATTCAAGAAATAAACGTTTGAACCGTATATTAGCAGGAATCGTTTTTCTTATTTCGTTTCTTGTATATTATGATACGATGGCACCTACAGTCTCTTTTTGGGACTGTGGCGAATTCATTGCTACATCTCATACTCTCGGCGTACCTCATCCGCCTGGCAGCCCCCTTTTTCTGATTATTGGACGGGTGTTTTCCATGATCCCATTCAGTCCGGATATTGCATTCCGCGTGAACTTAATTTCTGTTTTTGTCAGTGCATTAGCAGTCATGCTGCTTTATCTGATTATAGTGAAGGTAATAGCGCACTGGCGCGGGGGCATCAAAGAGAACTCGGATGTGATTATTGCTTTTGGAGGAGCCTTGGTAGGAGCACTTACCTTCGCTTTTACGGATAGTCACTGGTTTAATGCTGTGGAAGCTGAAGTTTATTCTATGAGTACTTTTTTTACCGCTATTGTTGTGTGGTTGATTCTTCACTGGTCAGAAAGAGCTGAAGAACAAGGTAATGAACGATATATTCTTATCATCGCGTATATGATTGGGCTTGCAATTGGAATACATTTATTAAATCTGCTGGCATTGCCTTTTATTGCTCTCATTATCTATTTCCGGAAGCAGTCTTTTGAATGGAAATCATTTTTAATCACGATTGGGATTACGGGAGTTACGTTTGTTATTATCCACAATGGAGTCATTAAAGGACTTCCAAAACTGGCAAGTGAGATAGGAGTTTTTGGTGTTGTGGTAGCAGTTCTGATTGTGTTTGGTATCATGATTTGGTCTATTGTGAATAAACAGCAATTACTTTCAATTGTTTTTACTTCGATGGTCTTGATCTTGATTGGATATTCCAGTTACACAATCATTTTTATTAGATCTGGACAGGATCCTGTTATTGATGAAAATGATCCTGAAACCGTTACCGCTGCGGTTTCATATATGGAGAGAGAACAGTATGGACAGGTGGGACGATTCCCAAGAAGATATAAAGGAATACCGGCGCAACATGAGGTTGTAGGAGCCCCTGCTAATGGGCAGAAATACAGTATATCTCAAAAACGGAAGTACATGTTTTATAATGTTTCGAAACAGTGGAATTTTTTCTGGAATTACCAGGTTAAAAAAATGTACTGGAGATATTTTCTATGGCAGTTTGCAGGCAGAGGAAATTCAACGGAACCGGGAGTAACAGCATTTGGGGCAAATAATAGGCAGGATGGAGTTGATTGGTCACAATTCGGCCTCCCTTTAGCGTTTATCCTTGGGTTGGCAGGTATGATTTATCATTTCTACAGGGATGAAAAAGAGGCATTCTCAATGATGACCCTGTTTTTTCTTACAGGCCTTGCTATAATAATTTATCTAAACCAAGACAATCCACAGCCTCGAGAAAGAGACTATTCCTATGTGGGGAGTTTTTTGGCTTTTTCTGTCTGGATTGGAGTTGGTGCAGCGGCAATCGTCGAAAATATTATAAAAAAAATAAAAACAGAGAACATAGGACATCGCCTGGGCATAGCTGTTATTTTATTGCAAGTTGTTCTTATTCCGTTTGCCATGGTACGTGCGAATTATCATGAACATGATCGAAGCGGAAATTATGTTGCTTGGGATATGAGTTATAATATGCTTCAATCATGTGAGCCTCATGGTATTATTTTTACGAACGGTGACAATGATACATTTCCCCTATGGTATTTGCAGGAAGTAGAAGGTATGCGCAAGGATGTAACTGTTGCCAACCTGAGCCTGTTGAATACACCATGGTATATCAGGCAACTTCGGGATTCACGCCCAAAAGGAGAAGGGTTTATCAATTTGACTGATGACCAGATTCTAGGTTTAACATCAGGCCTGACGCCCTGGAAAACCCAGAAAATACAGATTGCTGTTGAGGGTGACCCCCAAAATGCAGATGGATATATTGAATGGGTATTGAAACCGACGTTTGCAAACCAAGCACTGAAAGTTCAAGATATGATGATTTTACGAATCATCAACGATGCAAAATGGAAATATCCAATATATTTTGCTGTGACTGTATCGCCAACGAATAAAATTGGTTTAGATAAATATTTGGATATGGAAGGATTGACTTTTCGACTTCGAAGTCATAAAGTGGATGCTATAAATCCGGGGAAAATGGAGGATTATTTGATGACAGAATTGGGTGACAGTACATGGTCAACAAATTTCTCCCAGTCATCACTTCTGAAAGTTGATAGTGGTCAAAATAAATCATTTTGGTCAAAGGATTATCAACCGGGATATCTTTTCAGAAATCTTGGAAATGAGAATGTTCATTACAATCCTCAAATCATAAGATTACTCCAGAATTATCGAAGTGCCTATATGCAGTTGGCTGTTCACTATTTCTTTGATTATCAAAAATTAAACCGCAAAGAGGATGCAGACCCAGAGGAGGTTGAAATGCTCAGGTTGAGGGTGAAGGGAACCCTGGATCAGATGGAAAAGAATCTCCCGGAAAGAACCATAGCGATCGAATCGAAAGATTTATATTTTCAGATAGGCCAAATATACAGTGAGATTGGTGAAAAAGTGAGGCTCAGGCACATTCTTGACAATCTGGAGTCCCGCAGAAACCTATCTGTCCAAGACAGGATTCGATATGGTCAAACCTATATCCAGGACCTGGAGGATTATGAGAAGGCCAAAAGGATATTTAAGGATTTATATGATTCCTATCTTGAAATTGAAAATGCTGTAAAAAGTTCTGGACTGAAACGGACAGGGATAAATCAGAAAACGTGGAATGAATGGCAGAAAAACTATGGAGATATCGTTTCCACCCTGGTTCTCACTTATCAGGAAATGAACATGAAAAGTGAAGCGGAGTTAGTTCTCACGTCCTGGCTGGAGAGGAACCCGGGAGATATAAACGCAAAGAAGATGTTAGAGGATGTTCAAAAATAGTGTCTGGATCTAATTTTTTTCCTTCATAATCTTATTTGATACAAATCCATTGTCTCATAAATCTTATCCCGCTGTTTCGGTTATTGTTCCCCACTGGAATGGTATTGAGGTACTGTCGGAGTGCCTGGATTCTCTGAAACAAACTACTTATCCTGCCCTTGAAATTATTGTAGTAGACAATGCCTCTACGGACGATAGTTCAGCTTGGATCAAAGAACATCATCCGGATATTGTTTTGATTCAAAATGATAAGAATTATGGTTATGCTGGTGGGTGTAACAGAGGAATTTCTCATACAAAAGGAAGTTTTATTCTTTTTTTAAACAATGATACAATTATGGAACCTGGATGGATTGAACCCTTGGTAGAACGGATGATGGGGAACAAGAAAATTGCAGCAGTCCAACCAAAGATTTTAAATTATTACCAAAGGAAAATATTTGATTACGCCGGCGGTTCGGGGGGACACTTGGATGTGTTCTGTTTCCCTTTTGCCCGTGGTCGTATTTTCCTTGAGCAGGAAGAAGACCAGGGACAGTATGACAACCCTGAACAAATCTTCTGGGCATCAGGCACTGCATTCATTGTTCAGAAGGAATTGTTTCAGGCAGCGGGAGAATTTGATGAAACCTTTTTTGCTCATATGGAAGAGATTGATTTGTGTTGGCGCTTTCAATTGATGGGATATGAGATTTGGGCAGAACCCCAATCGGTCATTTTTCATAAAAATGCTGTAACCTTACCTATGAATAGCTATAAGAAATATTATCTTAATCACAAAAATTCGCTCTTAATGCTCTTGGGCAATTATTCATTACCTGTTGCCATGTATCTTTTCTCAATCCGTTTTGCATTGGAGTGGGTAGCTTTTGGTTATGCTCTTTTTAAATTAGATTTTAAACATATGTTAGGAATTATTAATGCACAGGTGTGGCTATTATTTCATCCTCATATTATTTGGAAGAAACATTTCAGGACAGGTTCTATTCGGGTAAAAAGGGATCGTTCGATTATGTCAAGGCTCTATAGGGGGAGCATAGTTTTGACACATTACATAAGGCGAAGAAATGTTTATTCCGAAATTTCTTCTAAACCTTTTGTATAGGTTTTTTCGTTATCAGGATCCAGTTCGGTCAAATCCATAAGAATATCTTTCTGGGCTAAAACTGTCAGCACGCGGGTTAATGTATCTGCATGGACTTTGAGAAACATAAGTGTATGGTGGTTTCTTGGTGTGATTTCATACACTTCATCAAGTCCCACAATCATATTTCTAAATTCAGAAATGGATGTCTCAATTTCCCCTTGTCTAAAGAGATCAACCGCATAATAAAAGGCAAATCGCGCTTTTCGGAGTCCGGAGTTAGTACTTAGTTCATTGATTAACTGAATTCGGTCCATCCATCCGCGTGAATAATCAGAGGCATTCCCACGTATGGCAATTGATCGGCATATTTCTAGCTCGGAAGTTCCACCCTCAGGTGTATATGTATCAATTTCACCAGCAAGGATAAGGTTGCCGTAAAAAGCGAGAAAACTTGCAAGAGGGTCAAAAATAACAGGATCATAGTACAGAGTTCCACTATCATTATAAATGAATTGGACTCCTTTATCGAAAAAGCGCAAGTCACTTCCATTTGAGAACAAAGCTTGAGCAAGAAATGTCTGGTTTGATCCTTTTTGAGAGACGCCCTCGAAAACAAAATGAATATTGAGGGAAATATTCAGATCACTAAACTCTTCATTCCAGATTGTTGCAGAATAAAACCGTTTTACTTCGTCCCGGAGAGGCAGAATAAATTGACGAATGTTGCTTTTTAATAACTGTTCGTCAAAAGTAACTTCTATCTGTCCAAATTGAGCATAGAGAAGAACAGAATAAAAAAAGTAAAAAACAGTGATTTGTATAATTCGGCGGAAAAGCATTATAATCAAAAATAGACTGTACTTTGGTTGTAGACAAGGGAAAGATGGAAATTATTGTATTTGGGATTGCTAAATCCTGAGGTTCTCATTTAGTTTTATTTTTATTAATTTCAACAATGGCAAACATCAAAGAACTTATCCACCCTCACAAAATATTATACAAAACACTTAGGTGTGCAGGAAACCTAGGAGAAGATCAAGGTCTCGAATGTTATGTGGTAGGTGGGGCAGTCCGGGACCTTTTTCTCCATAGAAAAATAATGGAAGTTGATATCATGGTTGTGGGAGATGGAATCGCATTTGCCAAAGAGTTAGGAACCCGTTTAAAAGCAAAAAAGATTATCCCTTTTAAACAGTTTGGAACAGCCATGATACCACGAAAAGATCTCCCAGTAGAGGTTGCTTCTGCCCGTACTGAATCGTACAAAGAAGATTCTCGGAAACCTACTAAGGTGAACTATACTGATTTGCAGGGGGATTTACTTCGAAGAGATTTTACAATTAATGCAATGGCTATGGACATACTGCCGAAAAATTTTGGAGATTTATATGATCCTCTTGGGGGAATTACTGATCTTAAGAAAAAACAGTTACGGACACCACTGGATCCGGATGTGACCTTTTCTGATGATCCTCTTCGGATGATAAGGGCAGCATATTTTTCAGCGAAATTAGAATTTATCCTTACTGAAGAATGCCTCACATCAATGAAAAACCAAGCTGGTCGAATTACCATTGTTTCATGGGAACGCATCACAAGGGAACTAAAGAAAATACTCAAAACAAGAAAACCTTCCATAGGGCTTTCCATTCTTCAGGATACTGATTTGATGAAACACGTTTTCCCAGAAATTAGTGTTATGCCTGGAATGGAACAGGTAAAAAAATGGCATCACAAGGATGTATTTTACCACACTCTTCAGGTAGTAGATAATGCTGCAGAATTATCGGACAAGATGGCGGTTCGGTTTGCTGCTTTGGTTCATGATATTGCGAAACCCAGAACACGCCGCATAGACTCCCGAAAAGGGTACACGTTTCACGGGCATGATGATATTGGGGCACAAATGATTGACAAAGTTGCAAAACGGATGAGGCTATCTAACGAACTGCGGGACTACTTGAAAAAAATGACACTGCTGCATTTACGCCCAATTGCCCTAGCTAAAGAAGGGATAACAGATTCAGCTGTGAGGCGAGTTATGGTGACTGCGGGGGAAGATATTAATGACCTCTTGATTCTTTGTCGTGCGGATATTACCAGCAAAAACCCTCATCTGGTTAAGAAATATATGGGAAACTTTGAACGGGTGGAAAAGTTGATGCAGGATGTAAAAGAACAAGATGCCTTGAGAGACTTTCAATCACCTGTAAGGGGGAATGAAATCATGGACGTATGTGGTCTTACTGAAGGGAGAATTATCGGGGAAATTAAAACTGCTATTGAAGAAGCGATTTTAGGGGGTGAAATAGAGAATAGCTATAATGCAGCGTATGATTACATGATGAAAATTAAGGATGTATATATCAATTGATTTGCTCCGGTATTAATGTTCGATTAATCTTTTGAAGACAAATAGCTGGATTATCTCATAAAAAAAATACTTCAATTCAGAATTTTATACATAATTATTGGAAGAGTAAATCTGTATAATAAATAAATTTACGGTAAATTCACCGCATATTTTTATTATTTAGAAATATTTAATTTTGACTAAGTTGTATAGGAACAAAATTCCCTGGGAGGAGAATTGATGAGTGTAATTGGTGTTATTCCAGCACGCTTAGATTCGGAGCGGTTCCCACGAAAAATACTTACTCCAATCAATGGGAAACCCATGGTAATGTGTGTAGCTGAACGTGCTATGAATGCTTCATTGCTTGATGAGGTCATTATTGCAGTTGATAGTGAAGAAGTGTACAAAGAAATTAAAAAGTCTAATGTAAAAGTTGTAATGACAGCAAAAGATCATCTCTCTGGATCAGATAGGATCGCAGAAGTAGTAGAAAACAGGGATGTTGATATAGTGGTAAATATCCAGGGAGATGAACCGATGTTGGATCCAAAAATCATTGATGATCTTGTGAATGAGTTTGATAATTCTTCTATAAGTATGACTACAACTGTAAGTACAGATATCAGCCCGAAGGATTTTTTTAATTCAAACATTGTCAAGGTTTTACTAGATGAAAATCGTAATGCTATTGGGTTTCGTAGAGATTTATTTCAAGAAAAAATAGGGGGATGGTATCGCCATGTCGGACTTTACGCCTATCGAAAAGATACTTTGTTAAAATTTGCAGGACTTCCAACTTCGGAGAATGAGAAAAAATTTCATTTGGAACAATTGCGTGCGCTGGATAACGGAATTCCGATTCGAGCTGTTATCACGGATTACCCGTATCGTGGTGTGGATGTAGAAGAGGATTTGAATGTTATTATTAAAATGAACAAGCATGAAAAATCATGACGCAGAAGACACCAGTTAAATACATTTTTGTTTTGGGCGGTGTAATCTCCGGCCTGGGGAAAGGAATTGCCGCCGCATCAATTGGTTATCTTTTAAAAAGTGCTGGATTAAAGGTTACAATCTTGAAACTTGATCCCTATCTGAATGTGGATCCTGGTACAATGAATCCATACCAGCACGGAGAAGTTTTTGTTCTGGATGATGGCTCTGAAACGGACCTTGATTTAGGCCATTATGAGCGCTTCATCGATTTGGATATGAGCAAGGATAACAATGCTACCTCAGGACAAGTATATAGCACCGTGCTTGATCGGGAAAGGCGTGGCGATTATCTCGGTGCGACAATTCAGGTTATTCCTCACATTACCAATGAAATTATTTCCAGGATCAAAGCAGTCAATAGACCAAAAAAATATGATGTGGTCATATGTGAAGTAGGCGGCACAGTGGGAGATATTGAAAGTTTACCATTTATGGAAGCTATTCGACAATTATCTCTGGAAGTGGGATATCATAATCACACTATTATGCACTTGACACTTGTTCCATATATTAAAGCCAGCGAAGAACTGAAAACCAAACCAACCCAGCATTCTGTAATGAAACTGCGGGAAATCGGTTTAACGCCAGATATGATTCTTTGTCGCTCCGAATACAAACTTACTAAGGAGATAAAGCAAAAAATTGGTTTGTTTGGAAATGTGGATCCCAACCATGTTATCGAAGGAAAAGAAGTAAAAAGTATTTATGAAGTTCCCCTGAATCTATATAATCAAAAGGTAGGGAAAATCATCATGGAGCGTTTAGAATTACCGGGGGAAGTAGACGTTACTTATTTAGAAACATTTATTAAAAAATTTAAACGTCCCGCTCACAGGGTAAATATTGCTATGTGCGGGAAATACACAGAACTTCCAGATGCCTATAAAAGTGTGCTGGAAGCATTCATCCATGCTGGCGTTGAAAATGATGCCCGGGTTAATGTGAATTGGGTAGCCACGGAAGATATGAGATCGGAGAAAGATGCAGAAAGAATTTTTGGGAAAATAGATGGTATCCTTCTCTTACCTGGATTTGGCCCCAGGGGATCTGAAGGGAAAATCCTAGTTTGCAAGTATGCCCGTGAGAATAAGATACCATTTTTGGGTATTTGCCTTGGCCTCC
>NYYF01000038.1 GCA_002686675.1 Fidelibacterota bacterium | reverse complement strand
ATGTTTGGAGAACTGTCTCCCTGGAGCAATCCAATGATCAGAGATATAGAGGAAGCCCACCGGACAGGTTGCATCATGACAGATATTTTACTACCCCGGGTACGCTGACAGCAAAGATAAATCCATTGGATAACTGATGTACAATTGTGAATCCAATTCCAGACAGATAGATGCCCCAGATCTGCGGCCAGTCAAATCCAGAGCCAATGGGATAACTTAGTGTAGTGAGGGAATCGAAAATAAATGTGAGTAAAAATCCTGTAAGGCCTATTGTTACGATCCGAAAAAATGAAAGTTTTTTCTTGAAAAAAACCGGCCGAAGGAGACCGCCGGCAAGACCCACGATTATCATGGAGATAATTTGGGCGGCTATCAATGGAGGGAACATGAGGCTTGATCCCAGAGGATTCATTGCTGAAAAAATAAATTCACTTACAGCCCCCACGAGTATTCCCCATCGTATTCCCAGAGTTAAACCTGACAAAAAAATAATAACAGTAATTAATTCAATATTAGGGACCAACATAAGAGAATAACCCAAGCCAACCGCTAAAGCAGCGAACATGGCTGCCCGTACGAGTTTAGTCAGATTTGTGTTGTCAGCCAAAGATCAAGCCTGGAGAATTCCATTTGATAAAAGAAAAAGTTTGTCTCCCATTTTATTTTTTTGTTTGGCCTTTATACAGGGGTATGTATAGAGGGTTAACACGTGCAGTCCATTCTCCGTCTTCCACATCTTCTTCGATGGATTTTTTCATCAAATTCATTTGCTTGTCCAGATTGTGAATTAGGTGCAGGAGAAGTGCTTCCGGATTATTCGGTTTCAGGTTATCCCGCCATTCCAACCTCCCTCGATGTGCCAGGATCATGTGTTCCAGGTTAAGCTGTAGAGATGCTGGGAATCCCTTTATTTTCCCGGTTGCCTCCCGAACAATATCCCTGCTTAGCACAGCGTGTCCCAGGAAATTTCCTTCATTGGTGCAATCCGTTTCCAAACCTGCGGATAACTCCTTCAGTTTCCCCACATCATGAAGCAAAATACCCGCCATCAACACATCCTTATCCAAATCAAAACTATTGCCTATTGAGGAACCTATTGTTGCCATGGAGAGAATGCTTTCCAATAATCCTGACCTGTAACTGTAATGGGACAGAATCGAGGCTGGATGGATCATTAATTCTTTCTTGTTTTCCCGGTATACAAGGCCCACCAGCCGGCGCAGGTGCCTGTTCTCAATCCCCTTAGCTATCTCCATTAACTCCTGCCACATCTCCTTGGGATCCCGCTTTGAGGCAGGGACTACCAGGGTGGGATCAAAACCATATCGGGCATAGGACTGAATCGTCGCCTTATTGATCCGTTTTACTACCAGCTGGAGGCGATCATGAAAAGATTCCACCACCCCTGCAGCAGCAACAGGATCACCGCTTGTGAACTTGGGTTGATATTCTTCCACCTTGTCCCAGACTTTTGCGCTAATCTGGCCGGTGCGGTCCCGTAAAACTAGATCCAGGTACATATCCCCAGTGCGTGTGTGTCGCAAATGTTTTTCTACGCAGAGATAAAATCCCTGTATGGTTGCACCTTCTGTGAATTTTTGAATAGGTGTTATCTGTTTCACTGCAGGAGAATTTTCCCCTATCTTCTAACCCATGTCAACATCTCATTTGCACCAATAGAAAATTTCTGTTGTACGAAAAATTACAGGGTGAATTTAACCACGATATGTCAGAAAATATTACAATAACAAAAGTTAGTTATTCCAAACAACGAGATAGAAAGGTACTTCAGTCCTGTTTGAAAAATTGGTTTTCAGATCCAAAAGCATTGAACTTGACTGACCCCCGAATGAATTATCCCTTCCGTTTTGAAAAATGGGTTAAGCTTTCCTATTCTGAAGGGGAAAAGAAAACCTGGATTCTTCGGGAAAATGAATGGATTGTTGCTTACCTGAGCCTGAGTTTTGTTCCAGAAGAAAATCGGGGACATTTATTTCATTTGTATGTAGACCGGGAACACCGAAAAAGGGGGTATGCCCGAAAACTCATACATCAAGCTGAATCCTGGGCAATAGATAGAAACTGTACCCACCTCACTTTAAGAGTTTTCTCCGGAAATGAGCCGGCAATAAAACTCTATAACTCTCTTGGATTTGAACTGATTTCGAAAAAAGAGAAAAACAACTTAGCCATGGTGAAAACTCTGCTGGATAGTTGAACGAAATATATTTCTATACTTCTGCTTTTCAAGCTTTACTCTTTTCCCCTTTCTGATTGGGGACAGGGCAGTCTTCACACTCAGGTTTTTTCTCTGCTTGAAAAAACTGTCGTAGAAAATACCACCCGGCATACACCAATGCCAAAAATCCGAGAACAAGAGCAATAACTGTTTGCCATTCCATTAACTGAAACCCAACAATTGTCCTCCCTGATATACACACAGAGATGCTAAATAAGCTAAAGCGGTCATATAAAAAATCATTAAAAATGACCATTTCCAGGAATTGGTCTCATTCCGTACGATAGCGAATGTTGCCATACACTGAGCAGCATACACAAAGAAAACCATCAGGGACAGAGCTACCAGAGGAGAATATAAAAGCTCTCCTGTCTGGGGATCCTTATCCTCCTGTAAAGCTTCTGTAAGGAGGACTACATCTTTACCTCCGGCTTCCACGTTGTAAATGGTGGCCAGGGTGGTTACCATTACTTCCCGGGCTGCAAAAGATGTTATCAACCCGATTCCGATTTTCCAATCGAAACCTAGAGGTTTGATAAAAGGTTCTATGGCATGACCGATTTTACCGGCATAGCTATGGTGAATCGGATTTATATTTTCATTAGTTTTTTCAAGCTTTGGATATGATGCCAGGAACCAGAGTACAATAGAAATTGCCATTATTATTTTCCCCGCATTAATGACGAACAGTTTACTGCGGAGAATGACCTGCCGTGTCACGGATCTTGTTAATGGGAGGCGGTAAGGAGGCATTTCCATTATGAAGGATGATTGTCCTTTTTGATGAATAAAATAACTGAATATTTTCGCTAAGATCAGTGCAGTGACAGTACCCATAAAATACATTATGACCAGAGCGAGTCCCTGCGCATTGAACAGGCCCAGTACTTTTTTATGGGGAATGAAGGCGCCAATCATAAGTGCATAAACAGGGAGACGTGCGCTACAGCTCATGAGCGGCAGAACCAGAATTGTCACCAGCCGTTCTTTCCAACTATCGATAGTCCGGGCTGCCATGATCCCGGGAATAGCGCAGGCATAACCAGTCATCATAGGAAAGACGGATCGTCCGTGGAGGCCCATCTTAGTCATGAGGCGATCCAGCATAAAAGCAACTCTGGCCATGTATCCGGAATCTTCCAACAGGGTTATAAAAAAAACCAGGATCATGATTTGGGGCAGAAATATGAGAATAGCACCAACACCCCCAATGATTCCTTCTACGGTTAAATCACGGAGCATACCGGCAGGAAGGGAAACCAAAACCCACTCACCAAGGATGGCAACGCCCTGTGTGATCCAGTCCATAGGTACTGTTGCCCAGGAAAAAATTGATTGGAACATAATTGTAAGAAGTCCAATAAAAATAACCGGACCAAGGAAAGGGTGAGTTAATATCTGGTCTGCTTTTTCACTGATGGTAGAACGATCCACAGTTTGTTTTTTTGGTTTACCAGCTCGATTTAAGACCCCATCCAGCCAACGATAACGGAGATGGGCTTCAAGAGTTTTGGGATGGTGTCCCTGGCTCTTTAATTCAGAATTGGAGGCATCCCGTAATTTTTGAAGATCCCTGATCTGCTCATCACCCAGTTTTTGTCCATCCAACTGGGCCTGAAGAAATCCGTCCAATACGGAATCACGGGTAATAATTCTTAAAGCCTGTGCCCAGGCAAGCCTCGATCCATAACCAAATTCCTTTTTGAAAAATTCCGTCAGATGAACCAGGGAGGAACGTACAGGACCGCTCAAGGTGAATGGCAGGTCGGATTTTCCATTTACAGGTTCGTTTATCACCCGTGCAATTGCTTCTTTCAATTCTTTCACACCCCAATTTTTCCGTGCAGATACGTGTAATACTTCTGCCGCTCCCAATTCTTCACACAATTTTTCTGGAGGTATAGTGTGATCATTTTGTTTCACCAGGTCCATCATAGTCAAAGCAACAACGACTGGGATGTTCAGATCCAACAGTTGAGAAGTAAGGTACAGGTTGCGCTCCAGGTTGGATGCGTCTACAACGGAGACAATGACCCGGGGTGGAGAAGGTCCGTGAAGCCAGGAAAGAATTTCCTCTGATACAATCCGTTCATCAAAAGATTCAGGAGCCAGGCTGTAAGTCCCTGGAAGATCCAGAACTTCTACCTGGTATTGGTCATTCAAAACTGCCCGGCCTATTTTTCTTTCTACGGTTATCCCTGGGTAATTGGACACTTTCTGGTTTAACCCGGTGAGGAGGTTAAACAGCGCCGTTTTTCCAGAATTTGGGTTCCCCAGCAGGGCAATCCAGTTAGTGCCTCGATCCTTCATTGCTGATGCTGAGGTGATTTCTTAATCAGGATATTTTGAGCGTCTTTTCGTCTTAAAGATAAATAAAAATTCCGCACCTTGATTTCCACAGGCCCATTCAAGGGTATTTTCTTGATCAATCGTACCTGGGTGCCGGGCAGAAGTCCCATTTCCACCAGCCTGGATTGGGACACTTGTTCATTTAAATAACCTTCGATTGTAGCAATTTCATCTGCTTCCAACGAAGCAATGGTCATTTGTTTGGACATTTTTCATCCAGACAGCGACCAAACAACTGGTGTACATGCCGAACTATTTCGAACCCTTGTTCTTTGGCAATTCGGGTCTGCCTCTTTTCAATCGTTTCATCCATAAATTCTATGATTTTTCTACAATTCAAACACACGATATGATCATGGTGTTCAATTCCTATTTTATTCTCGAACCGGGATCGTCCATCGTCAAGGTTCAACCGGCGGACGAGGTTATTTTTTACAAGGACATGAATGGTGCGGTAGACGGTAGCACGGGATACATTGATCTGGCGCTTCCGCAATGAATTGTAAATATTCTCTGCATCCTGATGTTTGTCTGAGGCACAGATTTCATCCCACACCTCCTGTCTTTGTTGTGTATAGCGCAGATTTTTCTTGTGGAGAATTTGTTTCAGTGTATTTGTATTATGCATTATGATTCCCTATTGAGAATGAGTCTCAAAGAAGTTAGACAAGAAAATAATAAACTAAAAGAAGTTTAGAGGTTAAAAAGTACTTTTAAATTTCGGGGAAAAAGTGGGGGAGAAGAAATTAAGTTACAGCTGGAGTATCAACTTTTTTCAGGTTTGCATATTTTACAATCAGTTTTTTCTTTAGCCCATCTTTGAAGACTACTCCAACCCGCTGGTTTTCACCTGAACCGCTTAAAGCCATTATTTTTCCGATACCGAAAATGGCATGTTTCACATAATCGCCTACCATAAAATCATCAAATAAAGTAATGCTGCGGGTCACTTTTACCTTTGTTTCCTTCCCTCGATTACTGGTAGTAACTTTCCGCATTAACGCTGAGTTGAAAGATATATTTTCAAGGTATTTTACTGGTATCTCCTTCAGGAAGCGTGATGCCAAGCCCACTGCATAATCCAAGCCCATTTTTCGTCGATTTCTGGCATATAATAAATAGACTTTTTCGATGGCACGGGTTAATCCAACATAAAACAATCGTCTTTCTTCTTCCATTTCTTTCTGGTCATTAAACGCATTGTAGAAAGGAAGCAGTCCGTCTTCGAGCCCGGTAATAAATATGACGGGAAATTCAAGTCCCTTCGCTGAATGGAGTGTCATCAGTGTTACAGAATTGGTCTCATCATTCCAGTTATCGATATCTGTTAAGAGGGCAACCTCTTCAATAAATTCTCTTATATCGCCTTCTGGCTTTCGTTTTAAAAAAGCATCGATACTGTTCAATAATTCCAGCACATTGTTATATCTTTCATTATCTTCAGGTGTATTTAAATTTTTGTAATAGCTAAGGACTTTCATTTCATCCACCAATGACCGTGCCAATTCCCCTGCATTGACCTTCTTCAGAAGATCGTTATATTTTTGAATTGTGTCATGGAATTTCAGTAAAGATTCGCATTGTTTGCCACGTACCCCAACCTTGGTTCCCTCAGGTAAAATTTCAAATAATTCCTTTTTCACTTTTTCAGCGTAGGTTACACATTTATCCACAGTTTTTAACCCGATTCCCCGGGGAGGGAAGTTGATTATTCTACGAAGGGAGACAGTATCTTTCATGTTCACGATGAATTTCAAATACGCAAGGATGTTTTTTACTTCTGCCCGTTCATAAAATCGAATACCGCCAACAATAGTATAGGGTATACCTTGTCTCCGAAAACTGTCTTCAAGAGCCCGGGATTGGGCGTTTGTTCGGTATAATACTGCAAAGTCCTGAAACGTTCGCTTGTTCAGGTTTATTTCTTTTTCCAAGGCGGAAACAATCGCATCAGCTTCTTCCATTTCATCCACAGTTTCGAACAATCCAATTTTATCTCCTGCCCCATTAGCCGATTCCATTGTTTTCGGTTTTCTGTCCTTGTTTTTTTTAACTACTGCTGTTGCTGCACTCAGTATCTGTTGAGTAGAGCGGTAATTTTTTTCAAGGGTGAACGTGGAACAGCCAGAAAATTTCTTTTTAAAGTCCAGGATATTTTTGATATCTGCTCCCCGCCAACTATAAATTGATTGGTCATCATCGCCTACCACGCATATTTGATGATGGGCTTCTGCCAGTTTACTCACAAATAAAAACTGAGGCTGATTTGTATCCTGGTACTCATCCACTAAAATATATTTCCATTTCTTTTGGTATTTTTTGAGAATTTCGGGGTGGTGTTTAAATAGTTCCAGAGGTAGGATGAGCAAATCATCAAAATCTGCAGCATTATTTTCTTTTAAGGCTGTCTGGTATGCCTGATAGACATCTCCTATCATACCATCCAGCTTTGTGCGGGCTTTTTGCTGGACAGTAACCGGGGTGATCATTTTATTCTTAAAATAACTGATTTGTGACCGGGCTGCCTTTGGCGTTAACGTATCTTTTGATATAGTTAGATTGTTCAGTACAATTTTTATAAGGGCTGTCTGATCTTCTACATCATAAATTGCAAAAGTGTTGGAATACCCAAGATGATGAATCTCTGACCGAAGCAAACGAGCGCAAATTGAATGAAAAGTACTGATATCCATTTCCAATTTTTTCATTTTTAATAGTTTTTGGACCCGGGTTTTCATTTCTTTAGCTGCTTTGTTTGTAAAGGTCACTGCTAAAATATTTTCAGGTTTATAGTTACCAGAATCAATCAGGTAGGATATTTTATGGGTTAATACCCGGGTTTTACCGCTCCCTGCACCGGCAAAAATAAGCACGGGCCCATTTATTGCTTCTACAGCAGATTGTTGTACTTTATTCAGTTTTATTGATGCCATATTTCTTTTTTTTATCCCCGTTTTTTTCGGTATTTACGTCTAACTTTTTGGAAAGCCTTTTTCGCACGGTTATGTTCTTCCCTGGTTTTAGAAAAAGTGTGATATCCATCTCCCCGGGCAACAAAAAAGAGATAATCGTTTTTATCAGGATATAAAGCCGCAAGGATTGAAGCCTTTCCAGGGTTGTTCACAGGACCTGGCGGAAGGCCATCATACAGGTATGTGTTATACGGTGAATTTATTTTAAGGTCCCTGTTAAGCAGTCGGCGGGGGCTGTCTTTGATGATATATTGGATGGTGGGATCTGCCTGAAGCTTCATCCCGAGATTTAATCTGTTATGATACACTCCTGAGATTATTGATCTTTCTGTGTCATAAATGGCTTCCCCTTCAATAATAGAAGCCAGGGTTATCATTTCCAATTCACTGAATCCCATTTCATCAGCTCTTGTCCGCAGATCCTCTGAAATATTTTTTTGGTATTCCTCTATAATTTGAGTGAGGACATCTTCAGGAGAATCATCCTCCTGGAAAAGAT
>NYYF01000037.1 GCA_002686675.1 Fidelibacterota bacterium | reverse complement strand
TGGACGTCATTATTTTGCACTACAACACCTGGTATGGTAGCAAGAACACCATCCAAACTTCTGATGGGTAAGTTATCTAGTTGTTCACCGGTTATAACATTGATCGATGATGTTTCATCTTTTTGTATTAAAGCCCTTTCAGCAGTCACTTGAACAACTTCACCTTCAATTGCGCTTGGGGTTAGAGAAAAATTGATTTCGGTACTCAATCCGGATATAACCCGTACACCGCTGACTTCCTTCCCTGAGTAGCCGATGTATGTAGCTAAAACAGTGTACGAACCAGCCGGAACATTCAAAATCTGAAATTCACCATCTGGCCCGGCAGATGCACCAGAGCCTGTTCCAAGAACTATGATATTTGCGCCCACCAACTGAGTGCCATCATCTCCTGTTATTGTTCCACTTATTTTACCGGTGGTCTGAGCCCATGTCATAGACATAAAAGCAGTAAACACTATTAATTGCGAGATTCGCTTCATTATGTAGCCTCCGTTATAGAGTTTTGTTAATAACTATTAATTTTATCAAGAGATTGATAGACGATAAAGTCAAATTTATATTCCCAAGACAAGTGTTTAGCACGTAGATAAACACGAAATATACGTGTCATCTCATAAATAAACCTTTGGAAGCTATGTAAATAGATTAAACGATGTCAAGGCAAATTCAAAAGTTATTTATATTAATTTCAAGTTACTTAAATACATATTCACTCTGACCTTTTTATTGTTTCATTACCTATTAATATAGTAGCGCCAACGTTACAACTGTTGCATATTCATAATTAATTCATTTTTTATTTCTTCCGCAATGCTATCCAATGATAGTTGGAGTTCAGGCCCATCGTTATACTCTATCCATTTATCACCATCGAAGCAGCTATTTACAATATCTAAATAACAGGTAAATAAATTTGCATCATATTCAAATGAGTCCAACCTATCATTTGATGCTGTAAATAGTAATTTTGTTTTTGCTCCTAAAAATCCTTTATCTGACTCAGTTGGATATGGATCCCGATTTTTCCAATAAGTATCTGCGATCTGATAATTTCCGTAATTAGCATATTCTTTTATTGAATATCCGTATAATGCAGCAATTTCTTGAACACTGTTTTGGAAATAGGCAGATGTAGTGGTTCCTAGATGGTACCGTAAGGAATTGGTTTCACCATTAGGCATATTATCGAAAATTGTGTAGCATCCAATAAATAAAAGAAGAAAACTAATCTGTATTATTTTTTTAAATAATAACATTACATTTATTATGTATCTACATGCGTTTTAGGCAGCGAGTTTGCGGGTGGGTTCAGGCATTCTCTTTTTCCCATAGTTCTATGATTTGTTTTTGGACTTGATAGTTTAGGTATTTTTGTTTGAATTCATCTTCCATACGATCTGCTTTTCCCTGGATATCATTATAGGCATTTTCTAAGTATACTCTATCACCTAAAAGTTTATAAAGACCAAATTGATCAACATAATAATTTCGAACCTTTTCTTCGATTTTATCTATACTAAGTATTTCCGAAATATCATATTCTTTGCCAAGTTGTTTTTTAGTTAAGGCCAGATAAATTTTCACATGTAACATTTCTTCATTTGTTGCTTCTAAAGCTATCTGGGTAGACATTTCAAAATTTTCTAAAGCTTTAACATAATTTTCAGCATAAAAATAACTCAAGCCTAGTTTCCAATAAATAAAGGCGATCCACTCTTTATTGCTTGATTCGTTATCCACAGATAGGCGCTTTTCATAGTAATCAATGGATTGATCATATATACCCATGGTAAAGTAAGCCCATCCAATCCATTCCATCGCTGAAAATTCTCTTCCCCCGTAACCTAGGTCTCCGTAGTTTTGTAATGCCCTTATTGTATAATGTAAAGCTTTATCATAATTACCTTTGTCTTTATAAATCAATGCGAGTTTAAAAAGCATATTTGAAGTCGCTGTTTTATCACCAATTTCTTCAGCAATTGCAAGGGACCTTTTCAAATAATCAAATGCCTTTTCTGTCTCTCCTCGTTGGTGGTGTACTTGCCCAATGTTACCGAGATTCGATGCTATACTAGACTTATCACCAAGCTCCTCATTTATTGTAAGCGACCTGCTGTGGTATTCTAAAGATTTGTCATAGTCTTTTTGACCATGGTATACAATCCCAATATTGTTTAGACTTCCGCTCATCCCTGACTTATCACCAATTTCTTCAGCAATTGCAAGGGACTTTTCCCAATTTTCCAAAGCCTTGTCTTGATCCCCCTTTCCATAGAACGAATTGCCAATTTTACGAATGCTGCGCCCGATCCACATCTTATCACCAAGCTGTTCAGCTCGTTTTAATGCAGACGAATAGATCTCAAAAACCTTATCCCAGTCACCTATGCCCGAGTAAGTCGACCCAAGTAAATGTTGCGCAGCTATCAAATTTTCATCCAATTCTATTGCTTTTTTTAAGAGCCCTCTTGCAATCTCCGTTTCTTCAGCGTATTCACGCTTTTCATATTTATGTTTTCCCTTTAGATAAAATTCATAGGCATCTGGATTTAAAGCAATTTTTTGCGCGTCTGATCGCTGGTCCACTTTAAGGATTTTGAGGATATTTTCAGAAAGCACATCTCCTATACTGGGAAAATCACTCCAATTTTTTTGCCATCTTTCTGACCAAACAACCTTTTCAGATTTAGTATCATATAATTCCATGGATAGTTGAAAAATACTATCTCTTTTCCAAAGCGCACCTTCAGCAATATATCTTACGTCTAATTGTTTAGCCATATCATTCACTGGTATATCGCCTAATTCTTCAATTCTATTCAGGCTTGCAACTCTGATAAGTCCAGCTGATGCTACATCGGAAATAAGGTCAGAACTGATACCGTAGGCATAAAATTCATCCTCATCAGCTCCTTTATTATCAAGGGGTAAAATAGCTACAGATGGTACTTCTTCTTCATCTGCAAAACCAATCCGAAGGAACATAAAATTGATCAGCATAAATAGACCAATCACGGAAGCGGCAACGCCCAAGGAATTCATTACATTCCACTGGAATCCTTCAGGCTCTAACTTGGCAGAGACTTTCGACAGGTCAGTTTCCGGAAGATCATGAGACGTAATACAGTATACTTTTACTTCCTGTCCAACGCCTTTCAGTTTCGGTTTACCAAGATATTTTGTGGTGAAATCTGCTTCACGTATCAGGGCATCATTTACTTTATTAGAAATGGCAATACCACCGGGAGCGGCAAATGGCTCAATTCGAGCTGCTATATTGACATCATCACCAATGATGTCACCTTCTTTTTCTAATATCTCTCCAAGATGAATCCCAATCCTTAGATTTAGATCATTAATAGTTTTAGCTTTTTCCTGGATTTTTATACTGCATTTGACTGCATTGGTAATTGTATCGAAAGTTAGAATAAGTCCATCACCCATTTCCTTGATCCATTGGCCATTATGGGATTCTACTATGGGTTTTATTTCGTTTCGTTGAATATCGAGGAGATCACTGGCTTTTTGCTGGTTATCAGCTGTGAGTTTGGTAAAACCAACAATATCGGTAAATACTATGGCTGCGAGTTTGCGGGTGGGTTCAGGCATAACTTAGGATTGGATCATTTGCCACTCTTCAATAATTGCTTTCGGTGTGGGATAGTTGTAAAACTTCTCTCTAAGATTGGTATCAAGCACATCTTCTCTCTCTTTAACCTGGTCATAGGCGGTCTTCAGGTAGGACCGTTCACCCAAGAGTTGATAAATCATATAGTTGGTCTCAAAATCAATATTATTCTCATCATCAATCAGTTTCTTAATATGAGCTACATCGTAGTCCCTGCCAAGGTGCTTGTAAGAAAGATAAAGACATAGACTACCCCATAGACCCAAGTCATCACCAATCTCTTTCTTTATCTCCAAAGCTTTTTCTAAATATTGTTCTGCTGCAATCTTGTAATCACCCTTTGTTGAGTAAACCCAACCAATAGGAATTAGATTGTTAGCGATAAAATCTTTTGGAGGATTTAATTCCTTAATCAATTCTAATACTTGATTATAATAATCCAAGCCTATATCAGTCTCTCCTCTTTTAAGAGCATGTATCTCACCCAATAGAGCCAACATATTAACTAACGCTAATTTATTCACGATCTCTTCAGATAAACTTTTTGCAGAATTTGCCTTTTCTATAGCGCTATCATAATCTCCCATCGTTGCATATAAATTTCCTTGATGAAAATTAGTCCAAACTATATATTTATTATCGGCAATTTCCTCACTCATCACCATTGCTTGTGTAAGATAATCTAAAGCCTTATCATAGTCCTTTAACTGAACATATATTTCGCTAAACCCAAAAAAGGCGTCAATGGTATACGTCTTATTAATATCATCTTTCATTAACTCATAAGCCTGATTATAATAATCCAAGGCTTGCTTATAATCTTCTAATTTTGCATAAATAGATCCAACCTTTATCAAAGAACCATATTCACCAAATACATTGCCCAACGTATTATATATACCTAAAGCCCGTTTGGCATACTCCATAGCTTTATTATAATTTTTAACCCGATACGAGTTGTAGTATTGGGCAAGGGCTTCTGAAATCATAGCAATTCTCTCATTAGAACCAATCTCTTCCGCTAATGATAATGCTCGTTTGAAATATTCGTGGGCCCTGTCTGGTTCATCAATCTGAACGAAATACCCAATATTTGTAAGTGAAAAAGATTGCATCTCTTTGTCATCCATTTTTTCTGCAATTTCAAGCACTTTTTCCATATTGGCCAAAGATTTTTCTCTGTCACCATTCTGTTGATAAATAACCCCCATATTAATAAGAAGTCTTGTCTTAAGTTCTATAAAATTAATTTCTTCAACAATTTTGATTGCTCGCTCATAATATTCCATTACTTTACTATTTTCTTCACCACTAAAAAACAGCATGGTTCCTATGCCATATAATGCATAGGCAATGCCTTCCTTATTATTTGCTTGCTCCGAATAGGTTAATAGGCTACTGTATAATTCTATTGAGCGATCAAAATTATTTTGAAAGGCATAAGTCCTAGCATATAATACTCTGGCCATAATCATACTACTATCAAGATCTACCGCCTTCTGAAAAAGGCCCTGTGCTATTTCAAGATCTTCAGCAGTAACTCTTTTTTCAAACTTATACTTTCCTTTTAAATAGTATTCATATGCTTCTGGACTAGTGGCAACGGCTCCCTGTTCAATATTCTTGAGAATATTAATATTCAGGTTGTCCAGAATTTTATCAGCAAGGTCGTCCTTGATTATAGATAGATCCTGCCATGCTGTCTGCCACCTATTTGACCAGACTACTTCAGAATTTTTTGTATCAAAAAGTTCCATAGAAAGTTGAAACATGGTGTCCATCTTCCACAAGGTTCCTTTTGCTACATAGCGCACCAGAAGTTCATCAGAAAGGTCGTTATAGCTCATACTGCCATAATCAAGTCTCTCAATATCATTCAACCCCGCAACACGAATCATTCCAGTTCCGGTCACATCAGCAATCAGATCAGAGCTTATCCCATAGGCAAAAAACTCATCTTCATCTGCGCCCTTATTCTCGAAAGGTAAAATAGCAATGGAAGGTACTTCTTCTTCATCCGCAAAACCGATACGCAGGAACATAAAATTGATCAGCATAAATAGTCCAATCACAGAAGCGGCAATCCCAATCGTATTTTTCACATTCCACTGAAACCCTTCCGGCTCTAATTTTGCATTTACTTTACTCATGTCTGTCTTGGGTAACCCATGAGATGTGATGCAATAAGCTTTCACAGTTTGAGAAACACCTTTCAGCTGTGGTTGACCAAGGTAATGCGTTTCAAAATCCGGGTCTCTTTCAAGAGATGCATTTACTCTGCCTGAAATCGCGACTCCACCTGGAGCAGCAAATGGCTCAATCCTGGCAGCAATATTCACATCATCTCCAATAACATCATTTCCCTGGAACACAACTTCGCCCTGGTGGATACCGATCCTGAGATTCAGATTTTCAACTTCCTTTACAACTTGTTGCATTTCAATGGCGCAATGAACGGCTTCCTTAGTCGTTTCAAATGACAGTAGTAATCCGTCACCAATCTCTTTGAGCCAGGAACCGCCATGCTTTTCTACAATAGGCTTCAGGAGGTCACGTTGTTTTTCTAATAAGGCTAGGGCAGCAGGTTCATTGCCTGCAGACAGTTTTGTAAAACCG
>NYYF01000036.1 GCA_002686675.1 Fidelibacterota bacterium | reverse complement strand
CCTATTTTATTTTTTACTAAAAAACGATGTAAAAATGTTGTTCCAGACCTTGGATTTCCTACAATCACAACGGGATTTGTTATCTGTCCTTTTCTTATACTTGGATAGAATATTTTGTCCATAAACATGCCGAGACTGATCATGAGCCGTAAAATAGATATAAGAAGACCTGAAAAAATGGGAGAGATCCAGATACCAAAGGAGTGACCAATTGTCAGGTAAGCTTTATTGAGTCTATTTAAAGTAGATATGTTCGATTTCATTAGTGAAAATTATTGTTATTACGTTCAGATGTTAAAGTGTACTGAAAAAAAATAGGCCAATTTTTTATGATAAACTTTACTAACCTTAATTGAGATTATTCCCATATATGAGTATATTTAACAAATAAATCGTTTGAAAATAACGGAAAATCTATTTAACAAGCAGGATATTATATGAAAAATAAAATTGTTGTACTATTTATTGGGTTTTTATTTCAGTTCATAGAGGCAGAGGTGTTTGAAGGCTATGTCATATTTACACAAGGTTCTCCCGGCGGACCAGGAGGAGGCGGAGGCGGAACCACGTATCTTATGGATCACAATAGTACAGTAATCAAATCTTGGTCTCATACGCGGGGTGCTGCAAGCCTTCCATATCTTCTCCCAGACAGTTCAATTATTTATCCGTACCGTGTACAAAATCCATCAATGAATGCCGGTGGAGTTGGCGGGGGGATTCAGCGTATCACGTGGGAGGGGACTATTCTTTGGAATTATATCTTTGCAAATGCCACCTATCAGCATCATCATGATATAGAACCGCTTCCCACTGGCAATGTTTTGATAATTGTATGGGAGGCCAAAACAGCACAAGAAGCTTATGATATGGGGAGACAGACAATAGATAACCCCCTTAATGTTATGTGGTCCGAGGCAGTCTTAGAATTAAATCCTATCACAGGTAATATAGATTGGGAATGGCATTTATGGGATCATTTGATACAGGATGTGGATTCTGGTTTGCCAAATTATGGGGTAGTATCTGAACACCCGGAATTATTTGATATCAATAATGGAGCTGCTGGAAGCAGCGGCGGGCCGGGAGGGGCAAATGGAGACTGGATGCACCTAAATGCCATTAATTATAATACTGAATTAGACCAAATCGTAATTTCATCCGCTAAGCAGAATGAAATATTAGTTATAGATCACAGCACCTCAACGGAGGAGGCAGCTAGCCACACTGGTGGAAATTCAGGGAAAGGTGGAGATTTTTTATATCGTTGGGGGAACCCACAGAATTATGACCAGGGAAACAACAATGACCATATTTTGGGTCATCAACATGGAGTCAACTGGATTCATGAGGGTTCTCCGGGAGCAGGAAATATGATCCTTTTTAATAATCATCATAATAGTAATAATTCGGGGGCCGTGATTGAAATTGAAACTCCGATAGATGAAAATGGCAATTATCCCATTGGGAATGGAGAGCCATGGGGACCCGAATCATTTATCATGATCTATAATGATATTCACACTCAAATGCAGGGAGGAGCTTTCCGCCAGCCGAATGGGAATACACTAATTACCGACTGTGATGATGCATATATTTTTGAGATAAATTCCAGTGGTAATATTCAGTGGGAGTATAATCCGGGTGGCGACTATCAGATTCCGCGGGCTCAAAAGTATGCATTGGAGTATTTTGCCCATACTGAAGAATTTATTTCTATGGAAATTTCTCACTCTGCTGGATGGAACCTTGTGGGCTTGCCTATTGAAGTTGAAGATTCTTCCTATCAAATTCTTTTCCCGGAGTCAGTAGATGGAACCCTGTATTCATTTGGTAACGGATATATATTGGAAACGGAATTATTGGTTGGAACGGGATATTGGCTTCGGTTCACTGACGATGGGATCAGCACTATTACTGGTTACGTTGTGGATAATTTGGACATAAGTCTGATGGAAGGATGGAACTTGATTTCCGGGATTACCGATCCTATTGTTGTGGATAACATTGGTGATCCTGGCGGAATTATTATCCCGGGGACCTTTTATGGGTTTGGTAATTCGTATGAGAATGTAGATGTTTTGGATCCAGGTGAAAGTTACTGGGTCCGAACAAACGGTGGAGGAGTAATTACCTTTCAGGGGGGTTAGTAAATAATTGAGGAGAAATTATGAAATTTGATACGAAAATTGTGAGAGCAGGAATTGAACCGGATCCAACCACAGGTGCAATCGTCCCGCCAATTTATCAAACGGCAACTTATGTTTTGCCGGAGGTTGGTAGAGATTTAGGATTTGATTATACCCGTTCCGCTAATCCAACCAGAGGAATATTAGAAAACAATTTAGCTACCATAGAAGGAGGAAGATTTGGCACCTGTTTTTCCAGTGGGATGTCCGCAGTGGATAGTGTTTTAAAATTACTGAAAAAGGGTGATCATGTAGTTTGCTCCGATGATGTATATGGAGGAGTATCTAGACATTTTAACAATATTTTGGTGAACTATGGATTGACATTTACCTATGTGGATTCATCCAATCCGGAAAATGTGGGAAATGCCATCACATCTGAGACGAAACTTTTCTGGATTGAGACACCGACAAATCCACTTCTCAAGATTACCGATTTGAATGCAATATCAAAAATTGCAAAGAAACATAAAATTTTATTCGGGGTAGATTCCACGTTTGCTACACCTGTTTTTCTACGTCCGTTTGAATTTGGCGCTGATATCGTGATGCATAGTACCACGAAATATATCAGTGGCCATAATCAGATTATAGGAGGTATCATTATCACCAATGATGAAAAAATCCACGAGCGGATGAAATTTGTTCAGAAAACTATTGGAGCTGTGCCCAGTCCATTTGATTGCTGGCTTACTCTCCTGGGTGTTAAGACTCTTCATCTTCGGATGCATCGTCATGCTTCCAATGCTCAAGCTGTAGCGGAATTTTTGGAATCACATCCACAAGTGGAGAAAATAACCTACCCCGGATTAAAATCCCACCCACAATATGGAGTTGCAAAAGAACAGATGGATGGATTTAGCGGTATGATCTCCTTTGAATTAAAAGGTGAAATTCCTGCAGGGATTACTGTGATGAATAATGTCAAATTATGTTCTTTGGCAGAAAGTCTTGGTGCGGTTGAAACTATGATCACTCATCCCGCTAGCATGACCCATATGGATGTTCCTGCGGAGGAACGTCATGCCCGGGGCCTCACCGATGGATTAGTTCGGATTTCAGTTGGGATTGAAGATCCGGAAGATATTATAGATGATTTAAAACAGGCTTTGGAAAAAGTGTGATCCTTTAGAAATTATTTGAGAACAGCAAATACCATCCTCCTTGGTGTTTAAGATGATTTATCTGAAATTTTGCTCATTATGTATTCGGCCATAGCGGTAATGGTTAAGCTGGGATTCACACTTAAATTGACAGGAACGATGGATCCATCTACCACATAAAGACCTTTGTATCCATGAATTTCTCCAGCATGATCAATGACACCTTCCACTGAGCTTTCAGACATGACACAGCCTCCCAAGATATGTGCTGTAGTTGATGTATTGAATAATACTTCCGGCAAAACACTGAGAGGATCTCCCTTTATTTTTTTGGCCATTCGTTTCGCAAAGTCATTTGCGATGGGAATATAAGAAGGCACTTTTTTATCTGTATCCCAATGAGAGTTCATTGATTGTCTACCTAGGCGCCACCACCGTGATTTATATTCAAATCGCATATAATTATCTATCTTCTGCATTACCAACAGGATGGTTGACCTTTGAGCCCAGCCGAACACATTAAGATTTTTTAAGAATTTTAAAGGATGTCGTATAATAGCTCCCAGAAAATAGAGAAAACGCGGCCATTTAGACCCGCCTCCAACAAGCAATGTTCCTAGGCCCGCCATTGCATCCTGTCCTTTCCCAAACCGAACTGTTTCGATATGGGTGTGTTCATCCGGATAAATGCCAGAGGTAATTGCTATACCTTTAGAATAATCAATGTCCTTATTTTTTGCTTTTACACCAACCAGTGCTTCACTGTTTGTTCGAACAAAATTACCCAACTGATCCGAAAGTTTGGGCAATGAACCTCTGTTTTTACATTGTAAAAGCAGCTTTACAGATCCCATGACACCGCCTGAAAAAATCACATTTTTCGCGTGAAATATTTTTAGGGAACTGAATAATTTTGTTATTCTTTTTGTACGAAGTTCATATCTGGACTCGAAACTGGGTTTTACATCCAATACTTTTGTCTCTGGTATGATAGTTACTCCAAGTTGTTCAGCAAGATATAGATAATTTTTGTCCAAAGTATTTTTTGCTCCCACCCGGCAGCCTACCATACATCCCCCGCAAAAAGTACACCCGGTTCGTTCAGGCCCTTTACCTTCAAAATATGGATCGGAAACTGTTTTGTTTTCCTTACCAAAGAATACTCCCACCTCATTCACATGAAATGTATCTCCTTTCCCAATATCATTTGCACAGCTTTTTAATAATTCATCGGCATGGGTGATTTGTTTGCTGGGTGTTGCACCAAGCATTTTTTGAGCAATTTTGTAGTAGGGTAATATTTTTTCTTTCCAACTCTGAATACCCCATGCTGGATCTTTAAGCACTTGATCTGGTGGTATGAGTAAATTATTAGCATACACAAGGCTCCCCCCTCCAACCCCAGCACCATGGAGAATGAACACATCTTTTAAAAGTGTCATAGCCTGAATGCCGAAAAAATATAGTTTAGGAAACCAGAAGTATTTTCTGAAGTTCCAATTTGTTTTTGGTAAATCTTCAGTTTTATACCGTTTCCCTTGTTCTACCACCACGACTTTGTATCCCTTTTCTGCTAGTCTTAGGGCAGATACAGAACCACCAAATCCGGATCCAATAATAATATAATCGTAGTTAGAGGCCATATTTTTTTCCATAAAAAATTAGGGAAATCCTCTTTATCAGAAAAGAATATTAAGTTATGCACCCATTATCAATTCTATTCGTATTCATAATTTCATTCGTAATATTCAGTGTGTTATTTTTGATGAGAAAAGAAATCAATAAATGAAGGGTTTAATTGTACTATGGAGAAAATTGAGAGTATAAAGAATCCGGTGTAAAATATTTGAATAATTGATCATGAGTATTTATTTTTGTAGAACGTTAGTATTAACTCTATATTTGAGTTTAATTAAAATTAATCTTTTAGCACAAACAGGAGAAGCAATGGATAGCTCAAAAAAAAAACAGTGAAATCAGAAGAGGAATGGAAGCGTGTTTTATCAGAGGAAGAATTTTATTTATTAAGAGAAAAAGGTACCGAACGTGCTTTTACCGGAACGTATAACAAATATAAAGAGGCCGGTAATTATGTGTGCGCTGGTTGTAGCTCCTTATTATTCTCATCAGAAAAAAAATATGATTCAGGCAGCGGATGGCCCAGTTTTTGGGAACCAGCTGAAGAAACGAATATTACTTCGGAGTCGGATAGGAGCCTGGGAAGAATAAGAACTGAAATTCTTTGTACTCATTGCGGAGGACATTTGGGGCACGTATTCAATGATGGTCCCGATCCTACGGGTCTTCGGTACTGCATTAACAGCGGTGCTCTTCATTTCCAAAAGGAAAAGTCTTCAGACAATATCAAATGAATTATCTGGAATGAATTACTTCCCAAAAGTGGTGATTATTTTTATTTTGTCAGGAATTTTTTCAAATACAACTGTCGAATTAAAAGTTGGTGAATCAGCGCCCGATTTTTCTTTAAAAGATCAGAATGGTGTCATTCATAAGTTATCAGATTATCGCGGGAAACAGGTCGTAATTTATTTTTTCCCCAAGGCTGGAACACCTGGGTGAATTAAAGAAGCATGCGGGTTCCGCAATACATATTTTGAGTTTGAAAAACAGGGGATAATCGTATTTGGAATAAGCTATGATTCCCCAAAAACTCTCAAGAAATTTGAAGAAAATTATAACATTCCTTTTCTCTTTTTGTCCGATAGAAAAAAAGTTGTTTCAAAACAATATGGTACAAAAGGATTTCTTTTCCCCAGTAGAAAGACGTTTGTGATTGACAAAAACGGGAAATTAAAAAAGATATTTAATAACGTAGATGTCCATAATCACGCTGCAGAAATTCTAAAACTATTTTCAAAAGAAAATTAATTTATATCTGAGAGTAAACTCTCTGGGGAACTCAATTTTCATCAGTAAGTTCAATTCATAAGTTCAAATATTTAATAGTATCGGAATGAAGTATATAAAAATATTAGTAATATTTCCATCACTTTCACTGTTAATCGGGGCAAGTATTTCTGGTTTTATTCGGGACAAAAACAATGGTGAGCCTTTGGCGTATACAAATATCATTCTTCTTGAAAATGCTATTGGGACTGCAGCTGATGTAAATGGGTATTATATCTTTCCAATTGTAGATGATGGCAAGCACACTATGAAAATCATGATGATTGGTTACAAAACATTGGAACGGGAATTAACTGTTCAGGATATGAATTTACGAATTGATATAGAACTGGAGCCAACTACTTTGGATCTTGATCAAGTCACTGTTTCAGCTGAACGAATGCGGTTTGAAAAGCGTGTGGATATCAGTAGAATAAATCTCACCAATAGAGAAATTCGCAGAGCACCTGCGTTCATTGAAGCGGACATATTCCGAACCTTGCAATTGTTACCCAGTGTGAGTGCCAGCAATGATTTTAATGCTGCCTTAATTGTAAGAGGAGGAAGCCCTGATGAAAATCTCATTCTGCTGGATGGAGCGGAAGTGTATAATCCCTACCACATTGGCGGTGTTTTTTCCACATTCAATGCAGACATGATTTCTGATACTGAATTTCTT
>NYYF01000035.1 GCA_002686675.1 Fidelibacterota bacterium | reverse complement strand
TTTTTCTTTTTAATTAGACCATATTTTATATTTGTTTTTTTATTTACTCCAGGAAATAATCATTAATCCAAATGACAAATAAACAATTATTAAAAAAATTAAATCTATCCTCTTTTATTGCGCTGGATTTTGAAACAACCGGTTTGAGTCCACATTCAGATCGAATTATTGAAATTGCAGCAATCCGGTATATTGATGGAAAAATAACTGATCGTTTTGTAACTCTCGTTAATCCGGAGAGGCACATATCAAACATTATCACGGATATAACAGGGATCACAAATAGCATGGTGGCTACTGCGCCAAAAGAAAAGGATATTCTTGACAAATTTTTCACTTTTATTGGAGATTTTCCGCTTATTGCTCATAATATTTCTTTTGACATGAAATTTTTAAATGCACTTGGTGATCGATTTGATAAATCGAAAGTGGATCATTTCCAATATGATACACTCCAGTTAGCCCGAATATTTTTATTTGATAACCCTGCGTTTAATCTTGGATCAGTCGGTGAATATTTTGGTTTGTCTTCCACCGGTTCCCATAGAGCAGAAAAGGATGCTGAGATTTGCGGTACAATATTTATTCATTTGGTAAAAGAAGCAGCAAGTTATCCATTACATGTGATCTCTAAACTGGAATCTCTGGTCAAATCAGTTACCATTCCCAATAAGTCACTTTATGTTGATTTAGCAAATGAACTGATTCGTACTGAAGATTTGAAGGCAGGGATAACAAAATCAAACGTTCAGCATGATAAGTACTCAAATATTTATCGTTCTAATGGGAATAAACATATCGAAAATATCTCTGTTCAAGACGTTTTTTGCCCCGGTGGATTACTGCAGGAAAAGATGGATGAGTTCGAAGATCGGCAGGATCAGGTTGGTTATGGTAAATTTGTGGAAAATATTATCATTGACACTCCTGAAATTGGTATTGTTGAAGCTGGAACAGGGCTGGGGAAATCACTGGCATATTTATTTCCTGCATTGAAGCGGACTGTTATTGCTGGAGATGAGGGACCAACCATTATTTCCTGCCATACAAAACACCTTCAGGATCAATTATTTTACAAAGACCTGCCTCTTTTAGCACAGGCACTTGATGTATCAATTAATGCCGTTAAATTAAAAGGACGGAATAATTATATCTGCAAGACAAGATTGAACTGGGAAATTACTGATAGTGGAAAACAATTATCTCCCAAAGAAATAGAAAGCCTCTTACCAATTTTTGTTTGGCTCGAATATACGGACACTGGAGATTTGTCGGAGTGTAATGGTTTTTGGAGCAGCCATCCTGGCAGAATTGCATCTTTGATTCAAAGTGAACCGGGTTTCTGCACAACAAATATTTGTTCGAAATATAAAGGGTGTTTTTTCGGGAAGGTCCGCCGTTCAGTTTTTGATGCTCAAATTATCATTGTAAATCATGCTCTCTTATTGTCTGAAATCACATCATCAGGATTTCTGCCACCCTATAATACAGTGATTATCGATGAGGCTCATAATTTAATAAGCACTGCTTACAGTCAATTATCAATTCATATGGATCAATTTGTAATCATGTCGGTTTTGCGGAGAATTGACCCGTCAAACATTGGTACCGTTTGGTGGTCTAAGAGTTTAAAAGACTTGTCAAAACTTTATCCAGAGTTTGAATCTTATTACAAAAATTTGCAAGATCGAGTGAACGAAGGAATGGAAGCAGTGAAGGACTTTTTTGATATTCTTAGCCTGCATTATACGAAACGATATTCAGTGAAAGACACATATACAAAAAAGGTTATCATAGAAAATCTCACTGAAGAATTTGGAAGCGTTCAAGGTGAGCTGCATTGGTTGAGTTCAATCCTGAATAATCTTCTTCAAACCCTGGATCGAATTGAAAGAAAGTTGCTTTCAATAGATCCTGATAAAAAGAAATATCCTGATCTCCATCATACTTTGGAGCAACGAATAGATTTACTGAAAGAAAAGTCAGCGATTTTGGTCATATTGACGGCAAACCAGAATCCTGACTGGGTGTATTGGCAGGAAGGAAAATTTATACAAACAGGCAATGAGGGCAGAACACTTAGCCTGTCGTTACATAGTTCTCCCATTGATGTTTCACAGATGTTATCCTCCAAATTCTTTGAAAAACTGGATCATTGTATTTTGACTTCAGCGACTCTCCAGATTGATGAATCTTTTGACTATTTCCGTGAACGGGTAGGATTAAATAATCTAAAAAAGACACAATTGAAAACCGATGTATTTGCGAGTCCTTTCTATTATGAAGATCAGGTTAACTATTTTCAATACGGCGGGAAAAAAGATATCAGAGATGACCCAGAATCAATTGCTTCTATTATTTACAATGTTCATAATAGTCTTAATAATAGAATCATGGCTTTATTTACTTCACATAAAATGTTAAATCAAACGTACCGTGAATTACGTTCCAAACCGGAGGGGCGGGATTTGCCTGTATTTGCCCAGAGATATGGTGCTTCCCGTTACTCAATCTTGCAGGGCATGCATAGTAATCCAAATGGAATTTTGTTGGGTACAAATGCTTTCTGGGAAGGCATTGATTTGCGGGGTGAACTTCTCGAAACACTTATTATTACCAAACTCCCCTTTAGTGTACCCACAGAACCGGTGGTATGGGCCTATTCAAAATCGGTTGATATGTCTGGAGGAAGTTCCTTTTTTGACTATACCGTTCCTGAGTGTGTAATCAAGTTTCGCCAGGGCTTCGGCCGTTTAATACGATCCACACTGGATCAGGGAACATTTATTGTACTTGATGACCGCGTTATTACAAAAGGCTATGGAAAGCATTTCAGTGATTCCATCCCTGTTCATCATGAAGTGGTTGAAAATATTAATGAATTGTACTTTTAGATATTGATCGATTAATCTCACTTTTTACAAGGTCTATGAGTTAGTATTTAATTTCCATTATATCAATTTATCCAAAATTCTTCATTTCTTCTTGACAAATACTTATCCTAAATTTCCTCATGTTAGCTGTATCAATTTATCCATAAACATATACATATAAGGAATCCCCCTAAGTTGGATCAAAACGAACTTCAGCTAAATCTTGTACAAAGCGCTGTTCAAAAAGTAAGTTCATTGGAGCAAGACACGTGAAAAACCGTCCACCATTTACATTCGCATTGACTTTTGATGATGTTCTGCTGGTACCTCAAAAGTCATCTGTCCTTCCCAAGGAAGTTAATATCTCATCCAGGCTGACATCCTCCATCCAATTGAATATCCCAATCCTCAGTGCAGCAATGGACACAGTGACCGAAACAAAAATGGCAATAGCACTTGCCCGAGAAGGTGGAGTTGGCATTATTCATAAAAATCTGAGCATTGAAGATCAAGCATTAATGGTGGCTAAGGTAAAACGCTCAGAGAGTGGAATGATCATAGATCCTATTATTTTGGATATTTCAAGCACAATTCGTGAAGCAAAACAACTTATGGATCAAAACAAAATCAGTGGTCTTCCGGTAGTGAAAAAGGGAAAACTTGTTGGTATTTTAACAAATCGGGATATTCGTTTTGAAACGGATTTAAATTTATCTGTAAAGGACAGGATGACATCTAAAAATCTTGTGACTGTTCCCATAGGGACAACTCTGGAAAAAGCGAAAAAGATTTTACAGGAACATCGTATTGAGAAACTCCTTGTTGTGGATGAAAAGGCTAATTTGGCTGGTTTAATAACGGTGAAAGATATTCAAAAAAAAGAACGATTTCCCAATGCCTGCAAAGATAGAAATGGACGTCTCAGGGTGGGTGCTGCCGTTGGTATTAGTAAAGATGTTTTAGACAGGGTACAAGCCTTAGCTGATTCCCATGTAGACGCCATTGTCGTCGATACTGCTCATGGACATTCCTCCGATGTTTTAGATACTACTGAAAAAATTAAATCTTTGGTCTCAGTAGATGTCATTGCAGGAAATGTTGCTACTTCGGATGGAGTAAAAGCGCTTATTGATAGTGGAGTTGATGGAGTTAAAGTAGGGATTGGAGCAGGATCAAGCTGTACAACACGTATTGTTGCTGGGGCTGGGGTTCCTCAATTATCGGCGATCATGAATTGTGTTGATGAGGCCCGGAGACAGAACATCCCCGTTATTGCTGATGGTGGAATTCGGTATAGCGGTGATATGGCCAAAGCATTTGCTGCTGGGACGGATTCCGTCATGATTGGGAATCTCCTCGCTGGAATGGATGAAAGCCCTGGAGAAACAATTTTATATGAAGGACGTCAATATAAGACCTACCGCGGCATGGGTTCTATGGAAGCAATGAAGGAGGGAAGTAGTGACCGATATTTTCAGGAAGGGATGGATAGTTCCAAGCTTGTACCGGAAGGTATTGAAGGTATGGTTCCATACAGGGGATCAGTTCAAAATGCCATTCATCAGCTCTTAGGTGGTTTGAGATCATCAATGGGATATTGTGGTGTGGAGACTATTAAAGAGTTTGGTGAGAAATCGAATTTTATTCAGATTTCAAGCGCGGGAATAAAGGAAAATCATCCCCATGAAGTGCGTATCATGAAAGAAGCTCCAAATTATCAGGGATTTGATCGTTAATCTTTTCTAATAGAATTAATATGTCGAGTAATCTGTGTTTTACGGCGAGCTGCTGTATTTTTATGTATTAAACCCTTGCTTACCATTTTGTCAATAAAACTAACTGTATCTTTATAAACAGAATCCACCTCAACCGGGTCATTTGTCTGTAAGACGTTATTCATAAGAGTTCTGAGCTTTGACATGTTTCGAATGTTTCGGTTTCTACGGGTTATATCCTGTCGTTCACGTTTAATTTGTTGCGGGTGTCTATCCATTTTTGTTCTTTCTATATTTTTTTTTGGGTTAAACTTATTTCAATTTTATCTTTGAAGTCAATCGAAACAAATAAAGTTATAATGTGCTTGAATTGGGGTGTCTATTTATAATTTGAAAAATAAAAATATTATTGTACTTTCTATAATGGACAAAATTGAATTATTGCAGTCGGTTCCTCTTTTTTCAAGTTTAAATAAAATTTCGCTGAAAAAAATATCTGAAAAAATGGTAACCAGAAGTTATGCAAAGGGTAAAATGGTTGTCATTGAAGAAAGTATGGGGAGGACATTTTTCTTAATAAAGTCAGGTGCAGTAAAAGTAACCCGAATGAGTGATGATGGACGAGAAGTGATATTGGCTATGCTTGGAGAGGGAGATTTTTTCGGAGAAATGGCATTACTGGATGGTGAGGGACGATCAGCGAATGTTGTCACCATTGATGATTCTGTACTTTTGTCTTTGCAACGTGGTGACTTTTTATATATTCTTGAAAGTTACCCTCAAATTGCTATTAAGCTTTTAGAAGAATTAACCTCCCGAATAAGATATAGTGATCAACAGATTGAGAGTTTATCTCTTAGTGATGCGGAACAGCGAATATGTATTGCTCTCATACGCCTTGCAGAAGAATTAGGTCAAATAAAAGGAGGGACTGTAACTATCAATAATTTACCCTATCATCAGGATATTGCAAATATGGCCGGAACTTCCAGAGAAACTGTATCCAGAGTCCTAAAATCACTAGAGAAAAAACGGTTTATTTCCCGTCGTGGTCGTAAAACAACCATTCGCAATTTTATCAAATTTTGTCGGCTTTTTTCCTGATAATTAGTAATTTATAAAACACGGTAGTTCTGTGGACAGTACGATGCTCAATAGTATTCGTTCAAATAATCATAGAGAGCTGTCCAGAACTATAAGTCATATCGAAAATGATCAGGATATTTCTCCTGATTATTTTATTCAATTGCACCCTTACATTCAGCAATCTATCAGGATAGGCATAACAGGCCCTCCAGGGGTTGGAAAAAGTTCACTGGTGGATTGTTTGATCCCGGAAATTCTCTCCCAGGATAAATCCGTCGGTGTTGTAGCAGTCGATCCTACCAGTCCGTTTTCTGGTGGTGCCTTGTTAGGCGATCGGATAAGGATGAACCGTTTTTATGATAATAATGATGTGTACATCAGGAGTATGGGATCTCATCAATATTTAGGAGGTCTTGCTAAAAAAGCACAAGATGTTGGTGATGTCATCGCTGCCAGCGGGAAAGATATTATTATATTTGAAACAGTTGGCATTGGACAGGCAGAGCACGATGTTGTAAAGGCAGTTGATTTGACTGTTGTAGTACTCATGCCAGGGACAGGTGATGAAATTCAATTAATGAAAGCTGGATTAATGGAAATAGCTGATATTTTTGTTATTAATAAAACTGATAAGAAAGGTGCAAACCGTTTAGCTCAAACCCTTCAGGCACTTTTGCATAGTTTCTCAAAACCGGATTCTTTGGAACCCCCAGTTATTAATACGATTGCGAGTACGGGTGAAGGTGTATTTGATTGGTACAAACTCATAGAAGATCATTTAAAAGAAATGGACAAAAGAGGGATTCTTGAATCAAAACGCCTCGAAAGACATCGGGAGCGAATCCGTGGGTTGATTCAGGACCGATTATTGAGCAAATTTTGGTCTTCGCATCGATTAGAACAGTTAGAGAAGGCTACTCAATCAGTAGCATCTATTCAATCTTCTCCATATGAAATTGCGGAAGAATTTCTAACCGCGTTTAAAAATGGTTGATCTGGATCATGGAAATATGTCTTTTCTGGATCACCTGGAAGAGTTGCGATGGAGACTTATCAAGGCATTAACATCAGTGCTTATTGGAGCTGTCGTCACATATTTTTTTATTGATCAAGTTATTGAAATACTGATCCTGCCGACAAGGAAGCTGGATTTAGACCTGCAAGTTCTTAAAGTGCAGGGAATGTTTTTAATCAAATGGGGACTTGCATTTGTTGGCGGGGTCATTCTTGCAATCCCTGTTTTAACATATCAAACGTGGAAATTTATTATACCTGGTTTACTGGTGAATGAACGTAAATATCTTTTCCCACTCATTATTTTTACATTCATTTCATTTCTTTCAGGCATTCTTTTCGCTTATTTTGTTATTATTCCATTTTCGCTGAATTTTTTTACTTCCATTGGATATGGTGACATCCAAAATAACTTTTCTATTAATTATTATTTTAGTTTCATGACTTGGCTTTTACTGGGTACCGGACTGATTTTCGAACTGCCTGTGCTTACATATATCCTGTCTTCTATTGGAATTCTTACTCCTCCTTTTATGAGACATTACCGCCGTCATTCGATTGTTACTATATTAATTCTTTCTGCAATGATTACTCCCCCTGATCCTATCAGTCTTTTTCTCATGGCTCTCCCCTTGACAATTTTGTACGAGATAAGCATCGGTGTTTCCTGGCTTGCAACAAAGACAGAAGAAGAAACTACCAATCTAAAAACAGATTAAAAGTACAATTTTATCAACGAATGCGTACGTGACAGAGAAGTGATTGAATTTTAGTGATGAATAATATTAACATAAAGGCACAAGACATCAAATCATTAAAGGAAATAACTGCACCCATTAATGAAGATATTCATTTATTCCGAAAGGAATTAAAGGATTCGCTCCGGTCTGAAGTTCGATTGATTAACATCTTAGCGAAATATATGATGATGCGAAGAGGCAAACAGATTCGGCCATTCTTAACAATTTTTTCAGCACATATCTGTGGGGAACCCACTGCAAACAGTTACCGGGCTGCAGCGATGATTGAGATGCTTCACGCTGCTACGTTAATTCACGATGATGTTGTTGATGAGGCAAATCTTCGCCATGGATGGGCTACCCTTCATAAAAAATGGAAAAATAAACTATCCGTACTGATGGGTGATTATATTTTAAGTAAATCTTTGATTAATATGGTTAAGCTCAAAGACTTTGAGGTACTGGAACTTATATCTGGAACTGCAGAACAGATGAGTTCTGGTGAGATTCTTCAGATCGAAAAAAAAATCAGGAAGTCCGTTTCTGAAAAGTTGTACTATGATGTTATTTCCCGGAAAACAGCTTCTTTATTTTCTGCTGCGTGTGAACTTGGCTCACTGACCACCACAAACAACCTGGAGGAACGGAAAGCCATGAAAGATTTTGGTCAAAACTTTGGTATGGCTTTCCAGATAAAAGATGATTTATTTGATTGGTTATCTCGAGAGTCAGACATTGGAAAAGATGTTGCACATGATGTAAAAAAAAGCGTGATTACTCTTCCCTATATTCACAGCTTTCGTACCCTGAAAAAGAGCGATCAGAAACGGATGAATACAATTATGAGAACAAAGAAGAAAACTCCCCAAATTATTAGTGAATTACGGAATCTAATTGAGAAAGGTGGCGGTTTTGATTATGCGAGAAAAAAAATTGATGATTTTTCAAACAATGCAATGGTGACAATCAAAACTTATGAGGATTCTTCTTATAAGAAATCTATGGTAGATTTATTGGTTTTTAATGCCCATAGAACAAAATAAAGTATATGATTTGCTATTGATGGATGATGATCATTCTATGATTGTAAATTAAACTATTGAATTACATATTTCGTTAAATTTTGAAAATCCTAATTCTCAAATTCAGTTCCATCGGGGATATTATTTTGTCAACATCTCCTCTTGCTTCTCTTAGAAAGTGCTTTCCTGAAGCCCGGATCGATTTTTTTACTATGAATGATTATTCTTCAATCCTGGAAGGTCATCCATACATCAATGAGATTCTTATTCTGGAGAGAGCAGCAGGATTTGTACAGGTAAAAAGAGCTGGAAAACATCTGAACACAATGGATTATGATTTAGTTGTGGATCTCCATAATACTCTTCGATCTAAGATCATCAGGAAACAAATGAAAAATTCAGAAAAACGAATTTTGAAAAAACCCAGATGGAAACGATTCCAGCTCTTTCAATTTCATATCAATCGCTTTTCTGATACCTTTTCTCAACTGAGCCTTCTTCACGAACCAATGATTGATTTATTGGATGCGGGAACCTCTATTCCTAAAACATCCCTTTTTCTTTCAGAATCAGAAAAACAAATTGCTTTAGATCAACTTAAAGAAATGAAGATTTTGGGTGATTATGGTGTGATTATACCTGGAGCAGCATGGAAGCAAAAAATTTGGAATTGCCAAGGATATACTGAGGTAATTAAAGAGTTGGAAAGGATCAATTTACATGTGGTGCTCATGGGATCATCATCCGATATAATTTGTAATGAATTATCGGAAATCAACCCTCAGGTTGTTGATCTTCATGGAAAAACGAATTTACGAGAAACCTTAGCTTTTATTTCTCAGGCAAAGCTAGTCATCGGAAGTGATACAGGTTTTGTACATGGAGCGGAAGCTTTTGGAGTTCCTGTCGTGATGATAATGGGACCCACCTCGGTAGAGACTGGTGGTGGACCAAATTTACCTGAATCTATAATCGTTGAAAATGAGGATCTTTGGTGTCGGCCATGCTCACAGAATGGAAGAAAGCCCTGTTACAGAGGCGAACAGGTTTGTATGAATTCAATTAATCCAGGAACAGTAAAAACTGCTGTCAAAAAGGTTTTAGAAGTATGATTATATTCTGGGCATTTTTATATAATCTGATTCTCTTTCCACTCTTGTTTGTTTTTGGGTTAGTCGGCACATTGTTCAACCAGAAACTTAAGGATGGTTTTAAGGGACGTATGATGTCTCTTAAAACATTACGATCATATTTTAAGGATTTTGACCGATCATATAATGTGTATTGGTTTCATGTCGCCTCCCATGGTGAATTTCAGCAGGTTCTTCCTGTCCTCGCGGGATTAAAAGAAATTGAACCACAGTGTACAGTCCTTGTATCTTTTTTTTCCCCGGCTGGATACCAGAATGTGAAAACTGAGCAAATAGATTGTCAGATTTATCTTCCATTTGATTTTATTTGGAGTATTTGGAAAGCATTGAAAATAATTTGCCCCAAAAAGGTTATTTTTGCGGGATATGATATTTGGCCCAATTTGGTTTGGATTTCATATCTTCGGAATATTCATACAACTATCTTTGCTGCCCATTTTAAAGATAAGACCTATAAAATTTTTCCTGTAATACAGAATTTTTATCGTTCTGTGTATCATTCATTCTCCACGATCTATACTATTTCAGAATCTGATCACCTTCTCCTTCAAAAAATTGTCAGTGTTAATAAATCACCGTTAATTCGTGTTTTAGGAAATCCACGGTATGATCAGGTTAAAAACCATGCCGACACATTCACAAAGGAACGGACCATATCGGTATTACAGCGTGAAAAACGAATTGTTGCTGGAAGTGTCTGGCCTGAAGATGAAGCAGTAATCAGCCAACCCATAATACAGTTATTAAAAGAGAATGAGGAGATTTCCCTCTTGTGGGTTCCTCATGAACCCACCGATAAAAATATACAGGTAGCGATTCAAAAATTTGAAAAGAATGGATTCAGTGTTAACAGACATAACTCCAAATTTGACCTGGATATCAGGGGAGCACGAGTTGTTGTAGTTGGTGTTGTTGGAATTTTATCAAAACTCTATTGGCAGTGTCAAATTGCTTATATTGGCGGGGGATTTTCAACCGGTATTCATAATGTCATGGAACCGGCAATTGCCAGGCTTCCTGTCTTGTTTGGGCCCAAGCACGACAATTTTCCTGAAGCGGGAGAACTTATCCAGGCTGGTGGAGGATTTTCGGTTAAAACATCGTTGGATGTGACAACCAAATTTTCCGCACTATTGGATGATCAGGATTATTATATGAATGCAAGTTATGCAGCAACTGACGTAATCCATCGAAACTTAGGATCTTCAACACGGGTGGTTCGTGGGATTATTCGTGACTGATACACTTCTATTTACTATTGATTTTACTCGATTCTCAGGCAATTCCACCGAAGTAAAGCTGGGACCAGGTCTTCACGTGATTTACGGAGAAAGTGGTGTTGGTAAGTCCAGTCTTGTTCAACGTCTATCAGGGACACTTGGAAACTATCCTGGAAATTTTGATTTGGAGATTCAAAAATGTCCACATATGATCCAAATCGTTTTACAAAATCCGGACAGTCAAATAGTAAGCGATACACTAGATGGGGAACTGGCATTTTCACTGGAATGTAATCAAACGGATTCGACTGCTATTCAATCCGCCTTTTTGGCATTGAAAGAGGAATTGCCTTTTTCTATTAATGGTTCGAGGCATCCTGTTACGTTAAGCGGTGGGGAGAAAGAAATATTGAATATCATCACTGCGTTCAGTACTGCACCAGAATTAATAATCATGGATGATTGTCTTTCATTTCTAAATCGTAGAATGAAAAGCTTTATACTGGAAAAAATCAAACAAAAATTACGCGCAAATAACCAGATTGTTCTTTGGTTAACTTCTGATATTGATGACCTTCAATATGGAGCTTCCTGCTGGGAATTATCCCTTTCCTCTTTATCTCAATTTACGTCTAGTAAAAAACCAATGTATTCCTGCAGCAAATTAATGGAGGGATCGTTAAACCTTGAGATTGATTCAATGTCTTTTGACTACAAAGATGAAAGAAAATTGTTTAAGCAAATGAACTGCACAGTGAACAATTCCAGAAGTTTAGGCATTGTAGGGGCGAATGGATCTGGCAAAACGACTCTGGCTTCACTAATACTTGGTATCAATCATCCGGATAGTGGAGCAATACAATTGAAGTTAAAGGGAGATAATGCTCCAACAATGGCTTATTTAGATCAATTCCCGGAACGGTTAATTGGAGAGGATACACTTGAGAATCTCCTCCAAAAATTTCTTAGCATTGGAAAACTTCAATTTCATCTGCGTAAAAAATGTATCACTGTTATGGAACGGAACCAGATTAAATGGGATTTAATTAAAAATAAATCATCATATGATATACCTTGGTCTATGTTGCGTATAGCTCTTATCGTAATTCTTACCCACTGTGAATTTGATATTCTCATTTTAGACGAACCAACCTTTGGATTGGGCTGGACACAAAAGGTAAATTTACTCCAGTATTTACAGAGATATTTGAAGCAAAAACATATAATAGTCATATCACATGATATTGAATTTGTACAAAGCATTTGTAATGTTGTTTTATCACTTGACGACGACTCAATAACAACTTCTGATTTAATACAGATTGAACGAAAAGATACGTAAACCAAAAATTACCGATCCAACCCGGATTCTTACGGTGGCGAATATAATCAGTCTGGGAAGGGGTTTTATGGCAATTCCCATCATATATTCCTTACAGAATCAGGAATGGTGGTTGATTACATTGGGGCTTATTTTGATAGCAGCGGTGTCAGATATGCTGGATGGCTATTTTGCCCGTCGTGCCCACGAAGTCACTCATATAGGCAAATGGCTGGACCCTATCTGTGATTCGATTTGTATTGCTTCTGTTGTATTTTTTCTCATTTTGGATGGAATGATTCCCATGTGGTTTTTTATTGTTTTATTCTTTCGATATGTTTCCATTTCAATTGGAGCAATTTATCTTATAAATCATTCGGATTTAGTACTCAGTGCAAATATATTTGGAAAATGGGCAAGCGGATTTACTGCATTATTTGTCCTGCTTAAAATAATCCTTCCCCATATCCTTGAAGACTTCACAGAATTTCTGGAAGTATTAACAATGGTTAGTTTGTGGATAGCATTCCCATTATTATTGATCAGTTGGATTGTTTACATCGGGACATTTCTTAAAGAGTTTAAGAAACTTTAATTGTTCATGGCTTTTTTAGGAAAGCTTTTCAGTGCTCTTAGCCACACCCGGATCTCTATATCTGATGCATTGGAAATGCTCACGAGTCATAAGATTTCTCCAGAGATATTGGAAGAATTTGAAAATTGTCTCATTGGTGCGGACCTGGGTATCCAGACAGTCGATGAAATCCTTGGGATTATTCAAAAGAATAATCAATCTGATTTTTATACACATGTGAAAGATTATTTAGTGTCAATCCTGCCTAATTCCCCCGGTGTACAGGGTGGATCTGATTCACTTTCTGTTATCATGGTTGTGGGAGTAAACGGTACCGGAAAAACAACAACTGTAGCAAAACTTGCCAATTATTACATGGATCAAGGGAAGAAAGTACTCCTAGTGGGATGTGATACGTACAGGGCAGCAGCGGTAGAACAGTTGGCAATATGGGCAAATCGTCTGAATATACGCCTGGTATGCAACGAAAAATCTCAGGAGCCTTCAGCTGTATTATATGATGGTATGGCGGCAGGAAAAGCATTGGGTTCGGAAATTATTATTGTTGATACAGCAGGAAGGCTTCACACCAATAAAAATCTTATGAAGGAATTGGCTAAAATGGAAAGGGTAGTGAAAAACAAATTTTCTCATTATGATTTATCATCTCTTATCACTATAGATGCGAATCTGGGACAAAATTCATTCATTCAAGCTAAGGAATTTTCAGATCACATAAAACTGGATGGAGCAGTTCTGACAAAAATGGATGGCACTGCAAAGGGCGGCATTATATTTTCCCTATACCGGGGATTAGGCATTCCTGTGAAATTCATTGGAATCGGGGAGGATTTTAGTGATTTTCTGGCATTTAATAGGGAAGACTATGTAAAAAGTCTATTTGGCAGGGATAAATGAAGCACCAACCATATCTAGTGCATTAAAGTATTAATATCTCTGCCATTGCTTTCTATTAATTAACCGAGGTATATTAGTCAATATGGCAGAGTTTCGGATTCATTCGGATTTTTCTCCAAAGGGAGATCAGCCCAAATCAATTAAAGAATTGATACATGGGTTGGATTCTGGACAGAAACATCAAATTTTGTTAGGGGTTACCGGTTCAGGAAAAACGTATACCGTTGCGAAAGTTATTGAAGAGGTACAACGGCCGACCCTTATCATATCCCATAATAAAACGTTGGCTGCTCAGCTATACGGAGAGTTTAAACAGCTCTTCCCTGAAAATGCAGTTGAATACTTTATTAGCTATTACGATTATTACCAGCCTGAAGCCTACATGCCGGTAACGGACACTTTCATCGAGAAAGATTTTTCAATGAATGAAGAAATTGATAAGCTTCGATTGAAAACAACCAGTTCATTGATCGAACGGAAGGATGTAATAGTCATCAGTTCTGTTTCTTGTATTTATGGGATCGGTTCTCCCAGTGAATACAAAGAACAGGTGATAAACTTAAGAAAAGGAGATGATGTTCGGAGAAGGGAATTATTACGTCAGCTTATAGATATCCATTATAGAAGGAATGATACTGTCATTGAGAGAGGTACCTTCCGTGTTCGGGGTGATAGTATTGAGATTTTTCCTGCCTATGAAGATGTGTGCGTTCGAATTGAATTTTTTGGATCCAAAGTCGATTCTATCAAAACATTTGATCATATTACGGGGGAAATTTTCCGTGATGTGGACAGACTGTATATTTATCCTGCAAAGCATTTTGTAACAAATAAGGAAAAGGCGATAGAAATCACAAAAAAAATTCAGGTGGAATTAATCGAAAGGCTTGAAGAACTACGAAGTATGGATAAATTACTTGAAGCCCAAAGGCTGGAGCAAAGAGTTCATTTCGATTTGGAAATGATCCGTGAAATCGGATACTGCTCGGGAATCGAAAATTATTCGAGCTATTTTTCAGGGCGGAAACCCGGTGAACGCCCTTGGACTTTGATTGACTTTTTTCCAGATAATTTTATAACGATCCTTGATGAATCCCATGTGACTCTTCCTCAGATACAGGGAATGTACAATGGTGACCGGAAAAGAAAGAAAACATTGGTGGAACATGGATTCCGTCTTCCCAGTGCGCTAGATAACCGTCCGTTGAAATATAGTGAATTTTTAGATATCCAAAATCAAAATCTTTACTTGTCTGCGACCCCTGCCATACGTGAACTTGAACTGAGCAAAGGGGTGGTGGTAGAACAGATTATTCGACCGACCGGGCTTATAGATCCCGAAGTAGAAGTGAGAAAAACTGAGGGGCAGATAGATGACCTTATGGAAGAAATCCGCAGGAGAGTAAAAAATGATGAGCGGGTTTTGATCTTAACCCTGACAAAGCGTATGTCAGAGGATTTGACCGAGTATCTTTCCGGCATGAATTTTCGGGTTCAGTATCTCCATTCTGAAATTAAAGCACTTGAACGTGTGAAGGTCCTTCGTGATCTTCGACTGGGAGAATTTGATGTACTGGTTGGGATCAATCTTCTTCGGGAGGGGTTAGATCTTCCCGAAGTTTCACTTGTCGCCGTTTTAGATGCAGACAAAGCGGGATTTTTGCGGTCAAAAAGCTCTTTGATGCAGGTGGCAGGTAGGGCTTCCAGGAACCTGGGCGGCTCAGTAATCCTGTATGCTGATGGTATATCTGAAGCAATGGATTACCTGATAAATGAAACAAAACGTAGACGGAAAATTCAAGTGAAATATAATAAGAAAAATAAGATCACTCCGAAAACTGTATATAAATCAACTGAGGATGTTTTATATACAACTTCTGTGGCCGATTCTATTCAGGATTATGGTAATAAAATTGGGAATTCCAGAAAAGGAATTGATTTTGACAAAATGGACAAACAAATGGCAATTGAAATGATGGGGGAGGAAATGCTTGACGCAGCGCACAAAATGGATTATGAACATGCAGCTCATCTTCGTGACGAGATTTCTAAATTGGAAAAAGAAGTAGGTAAGGTGTTTCGTCAACTGAAGGAATAAAACCTAAATGAACCTTAAAATGGAAATAATGAAATAATGAAAATTTTAGTTACTGGCGGAGCAGGATATATCGGTTCTCATGTCGTGCTTGAATTATGCGACTCTGGCTTTGAGGTGATAGTCTTTGACGATCTTTCTTTGGGGTTTCGTGAAAACGTTGATCAAAGGACTGAACTGCTTATAGGATCAACCTTAAATAAGAAAGATCTGGATGATGTATTTTCCCAAAATATTGATGCTGTAGTTCATCTTGCCGCCTGGAAGGCAGCAGGTGAGTCCATGGAAGATCCACATAAGTATGCCCAAAATAATATAATTGGTACGTTGAATGTTCTGAATTCAATGACAGAACATGGAGTCCAAAAATTTATTTTATCTTCAACGGCAGCGGTTTACGGCTATCCTGAATATCTTCCCATTGATGAACATCATCCGGTGGAGCCTGTCAATTATTATGGATACACAAAACTTGTTATTGAACAAAATCTAAAATGGTTTAGCGAACTTAAAGGAGTACGGTATGCCAGTTTGCGATATTTTAACGCTGCCGGGTATGACTTGGACGGAAGAGTGAGCGCAAAAGAAAAAAACCCACAAAACCTTTTGCCTGTCGTTATGGAAGTCGCCGGAGGGATCCGAAGAAGCATGGATGTTTTTGGTGATGATTACGATACGCCGGATGGTACCGGAGTCAGAGATTATATCCATGTGAATGATTTAGCATCTGCTCATGTGTCTTCCTTGAATTACCTGGTTGAGGAAAATGAAAACCTCATTGTCAATCTTTCCTCCGGTGTCGGTTATTCTGTGCTGGATGTAATCAACATGGCTGAAAAGGTGACGAAAAAGAAGATATCCTATGAGATTGTTGGACGCAGATCCGGAGATCCGGCTGAACTGACGTCAATTTCCATGCAGGCAAAAAAACTGCTCAACTGGGAAGCGAAATATTCAGATATTAAAACACTTTTATCAACAATGTGGGAGGTTTACAAATGAGATGCCGAAATAATCTCCACGCCAAATTAACTATTCAAAACATGATTAAAAATACAGGCATAACGTGATTGATATAAATCGTTTACAGAAAACATCTGGAATTATTGGAAATACTGAGGCGATCCAGGAAGTTCTTGAGATGATTGTCCAGGTTGGACCAGTGGACATCACTGTGTTAGTCACAGGTGAATCGGGAACCGGAAAAGAAAAGGTGGCAAAAGCCATCCATAAATCCAGCAAAAGGACTCATGAACCGCTTATTATTGTGAATTGCGGTGCTATCCCGGAAGGTATCATTGAAAGCGAGCTGTTTGGACATAAAAAGGGAGCGTTCACCGGTGCGGGAGACGACAGAAAAGGATATTTTGAGACTGCCAATAAAGGAACGGTATTTCTAGATGAAATAGGGGAGACTCCATTGGAAACCCAGGTAAAGCTCCTGCGGGTTTTGGAAAATGGTGAATTCATTCGTGTGGGTGATTCCAAAACGCTCCATACTGATGTCCGGATTATTGCTGCTACCAATAAGAATTTAGAATCTCTCGTAAAAAAAGGTGATTTCCGTCAGGATTTGTACTATCGTCTGAAAACAGTGTCAATTCATATTCCAGCACTGCGTCAGCGGGTTGAGGACCTGTCTTTGTTTGTTGAACGGTTTGCTCTGGAATTTACACGGACGAACGATATTGTGTATCGAGGGTTCATGCCTGAAGCAATCCGGCTCATGAAACAGTATAATTGGCCCGGAAATGTGCGCGAATTGAAAAATTTTGTGGAGAGTATCCTTGTCCTTGAGAAAGGAGAACGGGTTACTTCAGAAATGGTGGAACGGAAATTACGACCGTCTTTGGATACTGGTCTTCAGAATCCTCATCTTCCGGTGTTAGTTGATCAATCCCCCGAAAGGGTGGAAAATGAGCTGATACTCCGTCAGCTCTTTTTACTCCGTCAGGATGTTGAACTCATCAGGAAAATTATGAATGAGCAGGCGAGTGGGAATGACACACTGCACTATATAAATGAATCTGTCCAGGATGTACCGGTTACTATGGAAATTGACAGCCAGGTGGACACATTAATCCGGCCTGATGCTATTGGCGACATGACCCTCGAGGATTTAGAAAAGGAAGCGATCAAACGTACTTTGAAATTTTTTAACAAAAATCGCCGGGCTGCTGCCCGGTCATTGGGAATGAGTGAGCGAACTCTTTATCGAAAGATTAATGATTATGGCCTCGAACGAAAAATTAAACGGAAATATGAAAAACAATCCCAGGAGGATAAAAAATAGTACGCGCCAAATGATGAAAAGAATTCACACTATTTCGAATGTGAACACTATCATATTGTTGTTCATATATTTCCTCCTGGCTGGATGCGGTTTTTATTCACTGGCAGGATCAATTCCTTCTCATATAAAAAGCATTGCAATTCCTCTCTTGGATAACCAAACTGCTGAATACGGTATTACAGAAGATATCACAGATAATCTTCTTGAGAAATTCACGGAGGAAAACATTTTGCGTGTCGTAGATGAGGATAATGCAGATTCTATTCTTAGGGGAATCATTAAAAAAGTTGAAGATGC
>NYYF01000034.1 GCA_002686675.1 Fidelibacterota bacterium | reverse complement strand
ACTTCAATTGGGTAACTGAGCATTTTTCGCGCTTCCTCAACATCTTCCACAATAAAATCTGTAATTCCTTCCACTAAAGCATGTCCAATTCTTTTCTCAACAGGGCTCGTTCTCCAAGCGTTATCTTGAGTTGATTTTTGTTCAACCTTCTTGAAAGATTTCGCAATTTCTAATAAACGTTCCGTAGCATCATCCCTGCGATTAAAAAGAACATCCTCCACCCGTTTAAGGGTATCCGGACTAAGGTCATCATATACTGTTAATTGACCAGCATTGACAATCCCCATATCCATCCCTGCCTGGATGGCATGATAAAGAAATACGGTATGCATCGCTTCCCTGATGGCATTATTCCCCCGAAAGGAAAAGGACAAATTACTCACACCTCCACTGATATGAACACCGGGACAGGAATTTCTAATCTGCCTGGCAGCTTCTATATAATTGATGGCATATTCATTGTGTGCATCGATTCCTGTGGCAACTGCAAAAATATTTGGGTCAAAAATAATATCTTCTGGGGAAAAACCGATTTTTTCAGTAAGGAGTGCATATACCCGCTGACATATAGACACTTTCCGTTCTATTGTATCTGCCTGGCCTTCCTCATCAAATGCCATAACAATGACAGCGGCGCCATAACGCAAGACCCTCTGAGCTTGCTCTAAAAACTGTTCTTCTCCCTCCTTTAAGCTAATTGAATTGACTACACCCTTGCCCTGGATATTTTTTAATCCAGTCTCAATAATAGACCATTTTGATGAATCAATTATAATCGGAATTCTACTGATATCAGGTTCCGAAGCAATCAAACGAAGAAATTTTTCCATAGCCGATTCAGATTCTAAAAGACCCTCATCCATATTCACATCAATCAACTGGGCACCGTTTTCAATCTGTTGACGGGCAACGGACAGAGCCTCCTCATACCGGTTTTCCTTAATCAACCTGCGAAATCGAGTCGATCCAGAAACATTGGTTCGTTCGCCAATATTCACAAAATTTGAATCAGGCCGTATAGTAAATGGCTCAAGTCCACTCAACCGTGTGAATGGGTCTATTACTGGAATTTTTCTAGGAGGAAGATTACTTACAGCCTCAGCAATAGCTGATATATGATCTGGTGTGGTCCCACAGCAACCACCCACAATATTCAACAAACCCTTTTCTGCAAATTCCCTGATAAGACCGGCCATAAATTCCGGACTGTCATTGTATTCTCCAAATTCATCAGGAAGTCCTGCATTGGGATGGACAGATACATATGTATCCGCTATTCGTGAAATATCTTGGAGATGAGGACGAATCTGTTGAGCACCCAAAGCACAATTTAAGCCTACGCTTAACAGATTCCCGTGGCGAATTGAAATCCAGAATGCCTCTGGAGTCTGTCCAGAAAGCGTTCTTCCACTGGCATCTGTAATGGTCCCGGAAACTAAAACAGGAATTGGCTTGTGAGATTCTTCAATGATTTCCTGAACAGCTGCCAAAGCAGCTTTACAGTTGAGAGTATCAAAAACGGTCTCTACCATCAACAAATCCACACCGCCCTCGAGAAGAGCTTCAGCCTGTTGATGGTAGGCGGAAAATAATTCATCAAAAGTAATATTGCGAAAACCTGGATCATTTACATCCGGAGAAAGGGAAGCTGTCCGATTTGTGGGGCCTAAAACACCACAGACAAACCTTGGTTTTTCCGGTTCCTTTTTAGAAAATTCATCGGACACCTGGCGACCAATTCGGGCAGCAGCAAGATTTAAATCCTTCACAGCTTCTTCCATCCGGTAATCACTTTGAGATATTCTATTCCCATTAAATGTATTGGTCTCAATAATATCTGCACCTGCTTCAAAATATGCTCTGTGAATACCTTCGATGACTTCAGGACGGGTTAAAGATAATAAATCATGGTTCCCTTTCAAATCCACCGGGTGGTTTTGAAATAGCTCTCCCCTGTAATCCTCTTCTCCAAGAGAATGATTTTGAATCATCGTTCCCATGGCGCCATCCAGAATGACAATTCGCTGTTTCAGTATTTCTCGTAACTTTTTCATAAAAAAAAGCCGGCACTTGTCCGGCTTTAGTACACCTTTTTAGCACCTTTATTTATAGTCGCTGCAATACGGTCCAAATCACGACTGACAAAAATTAGGATATTTATTCTTTTACAGCAACTCTTTTTTCATATTATCATGTTTACGTACCCATCAGCATATATTCGATATATTCCCTCCTATGATCCAACCTGCAATGGTGGATCCTTATAAATCAGCATCTTCCATAATAACACCGTTTTCAATAATTCAGATTCCGTTTCGTTTCTCTTTAAATTTGGAAATCCGGCCTGCCATTTTAGACACAGCCCGGTCTACGGATTTGGTAACATTGTTCGTGGTATCTTTTACATTTATTTTTCGTTTCGGGATGGAAAGATTAATTTCAGTGGTATATTGATTATTTTCATGAGATAAAACCACCTGACACTGAATTATCCGATTAAAATATCGTTTTAACTTCTGGACTTCATTCTCTGTATATATCCTGAGCTTATCTGGTGCATGAAAGTGCCGGGCTGTAAACTCGATATTCATATGACTCCTTATTGTTAGGTGAATCCTTTAAAGTTGGAGCTCCTTGTTTGACTGATTCATCTCCGATATCGTACCTGGTAAAAGTATTGTGGAATTTTTCCACCAAGTTGGATACAGCTTGATGACAATCTTTAGGGATAGACATTCCATATTGATGAGCCCAAGTGTATCCATGCCTATTTCTTTTAATGTGTATATATTCTCTCCTTATGATCCGTGAGGATGCGCTTGTTGATGAACTTTTTTCATTTTTTCCGGTTGAATATGGGTATAAATCTGTGTGCTTGAGAGGCTGCTGTGTCCTAATAATTCCTGCACAGCTCGGATATCTGCTCCCCGAGACAAGAGATGGGTAGCAAATGAGTGTCTCAATGTGTGAGGTCCGAATCGTTCACCATCTGTTACTGTTTTCAGATACATTTTGATTCGTCTCTGTACAGTTCGAGGTGAAATTCGTTTTCCTTTTGAATTTATAAATAATGGCACAATGTCTTCTTTTTCAGATAATTGAACTCCACAAAATTCAAGGAATTTTTCTATAGAAAATTGGGCACGTTTTCCATAAGGAATCAACCTTTCTTTGCCTCCTTTTCCGGTTACTTTTATTAATTGACTTTTGGTATGGAAATCATTCAGGTTGATATTCACCAGTTCACGGAGGCGCATTCCTGTGCTGTAAAAGAGTTCCAGCATCGCTCTGTCCCGCAGTCCGATAAAGGAATCGCTGGCGGGCGCATCCATCAGTTTTTCTACAATATCCTCGTTCACATAAACCGGAAGTGATTTTGGTGTTTTCGGTGTTTTTATATGAATAGCAGGATTATCCTGAATTTCTTCAATCTTCAGTAAATATTTAAAAAAGGATTTTACGGATGCAAGGCGACGCGCTACTGTCTTGCTGGAATATCCCTCTTCAAACTCCTTTCCCAGAAAATGGCGAATTGCTATTTTGTCCACATCACCAAAATCTGAAACTGGTGTACCGGAATATTCCTCGAAAAACTCAACAAATCGGTACAAGTCATATCCATAAGCATTTATGGTAAATTTCGAGTAATGACGTTCTTTCTCTAGATAAGTAAGAAAATCGGAGATGATATCTTGGGTAAAGTCAGACATTTAATTCCTTCATATCTTCGATTAAATTAGTAAAATCCTCTGGAAGAGGTGCTTCAAACTGAAGTTGTTCCTCAGTGGTGGGGTGTGTTATGGAAAGTTCATAAGCGTGAAGAGCCTGCCTGCCAATAGAATTCAGCATTGTTTTTAATTTTTTTGATATTTCCGGAAGAAATCCTTTAATCCGGTTTAATCCTCCATTGTATTTCTCATCGGAAAAAATAGGATTACCATGAAAAGCCGAATGGACACGAATCTGGTGTGTTCTTCCTGTTCGCGGAAAAAATCGTACAAGACTCAGATATCGCATTGCCTCAACCACTTCATAATCTGTACGTGCCGACCTTCCACTGGTTGAAACTGTAAAGGATGTGCGATCTGATCGTTTACGGGTAATTGGTTCTTCGATCTTTCCTGAGATAGGCTTCCACTCTCCCCAGGTTATTCCCATATACTTTTTTACAACGCTACGGGTTTCAAACTGATTTGCCAAGTGTAAATGAGCAGAATTTGTCTTGGCAACAAGGATCAATCCTGAAGTGTCCTTATCCAACCTGTGGACAATTCCAGGCTTTGGTGAACCAGAAATATTTGACAGTGACTTAAAATAATACACAAGGCCATTCACAAGGGTTCCCTCTTTGATACCCGCGCCGGGATGTACAACTAATCCTGCTGGTTTATCAAGTACTACAATGACATCATCTTCAAATACAATTTTCAGGGGGATATTCTCCGGTTTCAGAATTTCTGGGGCTGGATTTTCATCAGGTAGTTCTACCTTAATATTTTCTCCTCCAAAGAGGCGAAATCCAGGTTTTCTGATAGTCCCATTAACTAGTACGAATCCCATTTTAATGAGCTTTTGAATATGCGTCCGGGAAAAATCTTGAAGTTCTGAGGAGAGAAATTGGTCGAGACGAATATTTTCGTTCTCAGGGGTGATCTGAATGGTGGTCAAACGATGCTGTGTGTTGGCTGAACCTTTGGCTTGAACAAAAAAGAATAAAAGAGCATTAAAATAATTCCCACAGTGACTGCTGAGTCCGCGATATTGAAAATATACCATTTATGCACTCCCCAACGAATGTCAATAAAATCAACAACACCAGTGTATGAAGAATTGGGGATACAACTCATGATCCTATCAATCAAATTCCCGATTGCTCCTCCTAAAATCAAGGCAAGCGAAACCCTCATCAAAAGATTATTATTTCTTTCACACCATAAGATCCAAACAAGGAAACAAGTTATAATTAGGGAAACTCCAGAAAAAAAAAGGGTTCCAATTCCAAAAGGCAAATCTATTCCGAATGCCATCCCCTCGTTAATGATATAAGTTAGATAAAAATAACCCGGGATTACGGGGATAACATCGTAGAGTGCCATCGTGCTCTTAATAAGTGATTTTGAAATTTGATCCGCAGTTATAATAAGTGCAGTTATAAATAACACCCCCATCAAAGATTCAGCTTATCCCTTGTTTTACAATCTACACATTTGGTTGCATTTAACACTTCCATCATTCGATCTTCCGGAATCAACTCTCCACAAATCTGACAAACACCAAATGCTTCGGAATCAATTCTTTCAAGTGCATTTTCAAGGTTTCTGTAATAACTGTCTTCCCGCGAAAGGAATAAAAAACTCTTCTCCCGTTCATGTGAATCCGTTCCGGCATCAGCCATATGAACACTGTAAATTGAATCCGGTGACATGTTCGCCTTCGATGAATCTGTGTTTAAAACACCATTCTTCATTTTACCCATCTCCCTGGAAATACTTTCCATTTTATCTAAAATGGTTTTCCTAAAATTTTTAAGTTTTGTTTTAGAATATTTTATTTTTTTAGCCATTTATTTCCTCTCAATTCTTTGTTATGCGTTTAATGCCAACAGTGATTTCCTCATCCCTGACTTTAAATGTGGAATGGTACTCGCCATGTTTAAATTTATTATTCATGTTAACGGTCAGTGTCTCATTATAAAAATACTCTTTGAACACTTCAAGAGCCTTACCACATTTTCCTTCAATTTTTCCAAAAATTTCAATTCGGTCTTCTACCGCAAAGCTTGCTTCTTTACGCATGATCTGAACTTGCCTGATAAAATCCCGAATAACACCTTCCTGAACCAATTCATCGTTCAATTCAGTCAACAAACCTACAGTGAGCCCTTCATCAGTAGCCGACGTGAATCCTTCCACTGGTTTTGGCTCAATGAGAAGATCTTCTCGGGTAAGAATGAAAGGATCAGAACCTGAAATAACTTTCAATTCACCTCCGCTTTCCAACTCATGTAATATGTAATCACTGCCTTTCTCATCTATAAATTTACGAATAATTTGAAGGTTTTTCCCATATTTCTGACCAAGGATCTTTAAATTGGGCTTTACATGAAAATTGATCAACATTTCAGGACTATCAAACCTCTCAATTGACTTGACATTTAATTCATCCAATACTACAGACTTTTGATCAAGGATAAATTCAGCCGAATCATCACTCTTAACAACGAATTTTAAACTGGATAACGGTTGGCGAATCTTGAGATTTACCTTGTTTCGCGCCGATCTTCCCAACTCAACCAACTTTTTCAAAGTATCCACACGACGCATCAAGCTTTCATCAATATAGTCATCATTTACAATTGGATAGTCACACAAATGAACACTTTCCACTGCATTTTGATCTGCATTCTTTACCAGATTTTGGTATATTTCTTCTGTGATAAAGGGAACCATTGGTGCCAGTAGT
>NYYF01000033.1 GCA_002686675.1 Fidelibacterota bacterium | reverse complement strand
TTCGATATTTAAGGTAAATAAATAGTTATTATTTAGTAGTAAATCCATTATAGAAAATAAAATGAAAAAAATACTACTGTCTGCTTTGATTATTTCCAGTGCATTTTCTGGGAATTTTGGTGTTGATATTGCACTTATTTGGCAGCTGCCCAAGGGTGAGTTTAAAGATGAAGGCGTACCAACAGGTTTTGGTCTTGATATAAATGGTTTATGGTATCCATCAAATATATTAGGCTTTGGGATCAATTTAGGAGGAACTCGATACGGTTCTTCAGAACGACCAGAACCATGGAGTAACACTATACCTGATTTTGTTGTTACTGTAAAAACGACAAATGATCTTGTATATGGACACTTATTAGCAAGGGTAGTTCCTTTACAGGGGGAATTCAGGCCGTATTTTGAAGGTCTTTTGGGAATGAAAAATTTATTTACTTCAACAAAAGTTATTTCCGAATACTGTCCTGGAGATGACGACACATGCGAACTTGCAATTTCACGTAATTATACAGATTATGCCTTCAGCTATGGTTGTGGTGGCGGATTGGAAATAACCCTGACTTCCTTTGGAGGAGATGAGGATAGTGATTTTAAAGGAGGTGAGGATAGTGGTATTGAAGAAATATTATCATTTTTTATCAATGCACGATATATGATTGGCGATGAAGCAGAATATCTGAAGGAAGGAGATATTCATCGTATGGATCAAGAACCTTATGATGTGACTTATTCTCCAAGCACATCCAAAACAGATGTTCTACAAATCAGTCTTGGTTTAAACTTTAATTTTTAACAATGATCTAATATAATTATGAAATAAATCATTCCGGGAGGTATAATGAAAGACAAAGTACTGGAAATCTGGCCCGAAATCAACTGGATCAAAAATGATGACCTGCGTTCAAAAACGCTGGATGCCTGGGTATATGCTATTGAACAGAGTCCATTAGAGCCAAAGGACCTGGAAGAAATACCATTTTCCCTCCTCATTAAGGACTGCAATGTGTCGTTTATGAACCATAAGCGGACATGTGTTCAGCTGGCTGTAGATATTGCAAAAAAGATGGCGGATAATTTTGGTGATGAAATCAAGGTAGATATGGACATCATGATCTCCGGTGCCATTCTTATTGATGTAGGCAAATTACTGGAGTATGAAATGGTCGATGGAAAGCTCTCTACCAGCAGTTACGGCAAAATGGTTCGGCATCCATTCAGTGGTGTAGCCATTGCTGCACGCTTTGACCTTCCTCCCGAAGTACAGCATATTATCGGGACTCACTCCAAAGAAGGGGATATGGGAAAGCGGACGGTGGAATCTATTATTGTGCATCATGCCGACTTTGTCTCTTTTGAGCCTTTTAAAGCATAATATCCTTCCCTATGCCCCAGACCCTAATTGAGAAAATTGTACAGAAACATGCAGTTGGCCTGGAACCGGGTCATATTGTTCAATCTGGAGATTTTATCTCTATCCAGCCTGCACACGTTATGACCCATGATAACACTGGTGCTGTCATGAGTAAGTTTAAGACTATCGGTGCAAAGAAAATGGCCAATCCCAGGCAACCTGTATTTACCTTGGATCATAATGTTCAAGATAAATCTGAAACCAATTTAAATAAATATGCAAGTATTGAAGAATTTGCAAATGATATGGAGGTAGATTTTTATCCGGCAGGCAGGGGAATAGGGCACCAAATCATGTGTGAAGAAGGTTACACCTGGCCAGGTAGCATGGCAGTGGCATCAGACAGTCATTCAAATATGTATGGAGGGTTGGGCTGTCTGGGGACTCCTGTGGTTCGCACAGATGCAGCTGCATTATGGGCAACAGGCCGTACATGGTGGCAAGTACCTCAAATTACAAAAGTAGACTTTAATGGAAAACTTACAAAAGGGGTAAGTGGTAAAGATGTAATTATCACCCTTTGTGGTTTATTTAATAATGATGAAGTGTTGAATCATGTTCTTGAATTTACTGGTGACGGTGTATCTGAACTGAGTATAGATGAACGCCTTTCCATTGCTAACATGACGACTGAATGGGGAGCATTAGCGGGTGTATTTCCAATTGACCCAGTAACCATTGAATGGCTGAAGAAAAGATCTGAATTTATTAGTGAGCGGGGCTTGGAAGGGGTTCCTTCCGATAGCGATGGAGAAGATGGTACCCATCCCAGAATAAATTTATCCAGAATTAATGCACTAAAAAGTAATCCCTTAACACCAGATGAAAAGGCATTTTATTCAAAACATATACAACTCAATCTAAACACAGTTTCCCCTCATATATCAGGCCCAAACCATGTAAAAAGTATGACGAATATTCAAGATGCCTTTAGTCAAAATATAAAAATAAATAAGGCATATCTGGTCAGCTGTGTAAACAGCCGAGTTGAAGATTTGTCTGAAGCGGCACAAACCATTAAAGGTAAAAAGGTTGCTCCTCATGTAGGATTTTATATTGCCGCTGCATCCAGTGAAGTTCAGGCCGAAAGTCAAAGACGAGGGGATTGGCAAACTCTAATTGATTCTGGAGCAACACCCCTGCCACCCGGTTGTGGCCCCTGTATAGGTCTGGGGATGGGCTTATTGGGCCCTGATGAAGTGGGAATTTCTGCAACCAATCGAAATTTTAAAGGACGAATGGGAGACCCGACTGCCGAAGCTTATTTAGCTTCTCCATCAATTGTGGCAGCTTCTGCTGTAGCTGGAATAATTGCACCAGCTTTTGATTTTGTGACCTTCTCTCCTGAAGGCCATATTACAGAAAATGCGAAACCTCCTTCCAGCCAAAGCAGTATTTCTTTATTGGACGGATTTCCTGAAACACTAGAAGGTGAAATTATTTTTTGTCATCAGGATAATCTCAATACTGATGGAATATATCCAGGGAAATATACCTATAATGATGATTTCACACCGGAACAGATGGCTGAAGTAGTGATGGAAAATTATGATCCTGAGTTTGGAAAGATTGTAGGAAAAGGTAATATCATTGTTGGAGGCTATAATTTTGGTACTGGCTCTTCTCGGGAACAAGCAGCTACTTCTCTGATGTTCAGGGGTATTCAAATGATATTGGCAGGTTCATTTAGTCAAACCTATAAACGGAATGCAATTAATAATGGTTTTCTGGTTCTGGAAGCACCCGAACTCATAAATGACTTAAAAGATATGTTTGGTATGGAAAATTTAACGAAAAAGACTGGAATGGATGCCACAATCGATTTTTCGGCATCTGTGATAGGGGTAAATGATACAGAATATCCCCTGCCCCCTGTTGGGGCGGCAGCACAGGAAATGATCGTCACCGGAGGATTGGAGAATTGGGTAAAAGAAAGGATTTAGGATGGATAGGAGAGATTTTATTAAAACTGGGCTTGTAACAGCTGCAGCCCCCGCCTTGATTCTGGTAGATATTAAAACAATCAAACGTTCAAGGAAGCCAGTGGCAATTTCCACATGGAATCATGGGATTAATGCTAATGAAGAAGCCATGAAAGTGTTACGTTCTGAAGGCAGTGCTTTGGATGCAGTTGAAGCAGGTGTAAAAATATCTGAAGCTGATCCAACTATTCAGTCTGTAGGATTTGGCGGCCGTCCAGATAGGGATGGGCATGTAACTTTGGATGCCTGTATCATGGATTCACAGGGAAATGCTGGATCTGTAGCATATCTTCAGGATATTAAGCATCCAATTTCAGTGGCACGGAAAGTAATGGAAGAAACGGATCATGTAATGCTGGCAGGAAATGGAGCGAAGAACTTTGCCATTTCTCACGGATTCAAGGAAGAAAATTTACTGACTGAAAAATCCCGCACAGCCTGGCTGAAATGGAAGAAGAATATGAGTAAAAAGAATGATTTAGCACCCAATGATGATCACGACACTATTAGTCTATTAGCTCAGGATTTAGGTGGAAATATGGCTGGTGCCTGTACTACCAGCGGTCTTGCATTCAAGATTCCTGGCCGGGTAGGAGATAGTCCCATCATCGGTGCAGGATTATACGTTGATAACGAAGTCGGGGCTGCAGGAGCAACAGGCCGTGGAGAAGAAGTGATAAAGGCAGCAGGAAGTTTTCTGATAGTGGAGCTTATGCGTCAAGGCCACGCCCCTCAAATTGCGTGTGAGGAGGCATTGGGACGAACTGTTAACCGACATAATGGTAATCCAGAATTTCAGATCGCATACATTGCCCTGCGAAAGGATGGAGAAATCGGAGCGGCAGCAATTCGGAAGGGATTTAAATATGCACTTTCATCTGATGACAAGAACGAATTATACCCAGTGAAAGGAATCATAAATTAAAAGGGAAGATTATGGAAAAGCATAACATTGTATGCCTCCCGGGTGATGGCATTGGCAAAGTGGTACTGGAGGAATCCGTACGTGTATTGGATGCTGCAGGGTTTGAAGCGGATTATGTAGAAGGCGATATTGGCTGGGAATTCTGGTGTACAGAAGGAAATCCACTACCTCAACGTACTTTAGATTTAATTGCAGTACATAAAATCGGCCTTTTCGGTGCTATTACATCCAAACCAAAAGATGAAGCATTTGAAGAGTTAGCACCAGAACTTCAGGAAAAGAGATTGGTATATTCCAGCCCCATCGTTGGCCTCCGCCAGCATTTTGGCCTTGATATCTGTCTTCGCCCATGTCGGACCTATACAGGGAACCCCATGAATTTTATCCGAAGAGGTCCCAATGGCACTATAGAAGAACCCAAAGTAGATGTGGCCATCTTCCGGCAGAACACAGAGGGTTTATACGGCGGTGTGGAATGGAGCAATCCACCATCACAGGTGTATGATGCCCTTATGACACATCCAAAATTTAGCCAAAATTTTGGAGATGCTCCTGTTGAAGAAGTATCCGTTTCTACCCGGATATTTACGAAAAAATATACAGAGCGAATAGTTCGCGCTGCATTTGAGCATGCCAAAAAGTATAGCTACAAGTCTGTTACGGTGTGTGAAAAACCCAATGTAATCCGGGAAACATCGGGAATGATGTATAAAATGGCGCAACAGATTCAGACAGCAGACTTTCCCGGCATTGAACTGTGGAATACGAATATCGATGCCCAGATGATGTGGCTTACCAAGAATCCGGAGAATTACGGCGTTATTGTAGCAGGAAACATGTTTGGTGATATTGTGTCTGATGGTTTTGCCGGGCTTATAGGAGGCCTTGGATTTGCCTGCAGTGCCCAGTACAACCCTGAAACGGGTATCGGCGTTTTCGAACCAACACACGGCAGTGCGCCCAAATATGCCGATTATCCGGTGTCAATTGTGAATCCCATTGCCATGGTAGAGTCAGCTTGCATGATGCTGGACTTTGTTGATGAACAGAATATTGCCGGAAATATCCGAAAAGCGATAGCTGAAGTGGTCGTGGAGGGCAAAGTACAGACCTATGACATGGCAAAGATGTCCGGGAAGGCAGATGTGGTTGAAAAAGGTGCTGCATCCACCGCTCAAATGGCAGATGCGATCATTGACAAATTATAGGGACAAGAATGGATAAATCAATTTCCAGACAAATTGCTGAATATGCAGTTGGATTAAAATTTGAAAACCTGCCGGAGGATGTAATTTATGAGGTGAAACGCTATATGTATGATTCCATAGGCTGTGCCTATGGTGGGTATCATACCAGGGATGTGAATATCATCCGGGATATTTATATGGAAATGGGTGGCAAAGGTGAATCCACTGTTCTTGGATTTGGCGATAAGTTACCGGCTGTCAATGCCACGTTGATCAATTCCCTCATGGTCCGGGCGCTGGATTTTAATGATATTTACTGGAAGGAAGATCCCTCTCACCCATCAGATATCATTCCGGCAGCCTGGGCAGTTGGAGAACTAGTAAACACCAATATGAAGGATGTTATGGTGGCTATTGTTCTAGCCTATGAATTTGAGCAGCGTCTCTGTTTATTTGCAAAACCAGGTGTCCGCGAACGGAAATGGCACCATGCTACACTCACTCAGTTTGTCTCTCCCCTCGTAGCCGGAAAGCTCTTGGGGCTGGATGTGAACCAGATGGTAAACGCTATTGGGATATCCGGTTCTCATAACCATACTATTGGCTGCCCTACAGCAGGGAAACTCACCATGATGAAAAACACTGTAGATCCTATGGCTGTTCAATCCGGTGTCTTCGCCGCATTGATGGCACAGAAAGGCTATTCTGGCACGGAAAAAGTAATTGAAGGTAAGGAAGGTTTTATGGATGCATTCATCGGATGGAATGCCAAGGATGAATCACTGAATCCCACTGATATGGAAGGTCGGGACGGTGTGTCATCTTGGAGCTGGGATGTGGATGCCCTTGTTGGGGGTTTAGGTGATAGCTACAAAATAATGGAATGCAGTATGAAGGCATTTCCAACTGAAGCGTTAACGCACACTCATTTGTCCTGTGTATTGAATGCCATGATTAATAATGACCTGGATTACACAGATATCCAGGAAGTGAAGGTTACCTGTTTTGCCCAGGCCTATGATATCCTATTTGATCCTGCTAAATATCACCCTGAATCTAGAGAGACAGCTGACCATTCACTCCCTTATTGC
>NYYF01000032.1 GCA_002686675.1 Fidelibacterota bacterium | reverse complement strand
ATCCACCTGGATAAATGGTAGGTAGGTTTTTCCAAAGATTTACCCCAAAAGATGTAAGTCATAAAAGAAGAAATACGGCGGTTGTTTGCGATAAATCTGTATCCAATTTCTGTACAGTTTTTAAAAATGGACGTCCGGTTATACAGCCAGAAAAGAAATTGGTAAACCGATGCATCAGCTAATGACTTAAATACGGCACCTGCTCCAGAAAATACTTCTTTTTTTGTAGTAATATAATGAACGGATTTTTCGAAATCTTCCGAAGTGAGCGGATGAAATTCACTTCCGGCATTTTTGTACGGTATATATTTAACTTTGTCCAGCGTAAGTGATTTCCACCGCTGAATCCATAATGTACAAAACCGGCAGTCACCATCATAAATCATGACAGGTTCGGAAATAGAGTTTGTAACTGCTTTCTTCAATTATTTACCTTTTGTTCACCCTGAAGAAATTACTAATATTCTGATTTCTTAATTTGTGAATTCTAAAAGAATCCGACTTTTATCTAAAATGAAACAATATTTTAAACATAATATTATCATGGCTATTATTGTTACCGGAATTATTTTTACACTTTTCTTTTCTTGTTGGCAGCCAAAGGATTTCTACTCCTTACTCTCAGAACAAACTCAAAAAGCGGAAGACTATAATGTTATAATTTATCGTGATACGTGGGGTGTCCCTCATATTTTTGGTCAATTAGATGAAGATGCCGCCTTTGGCCTTGCTTATGCCAACGCAGAAGACGATTTCAAAAATATTCAGGACGTCATCATTACCCTGAAACAAAAATCAGGATTGATTCATGGGAGAGATGGCGCAATCACTGATTTCTTCATAAGCTGGCTTCGGATTTACAATACTGTCGATCAATATTATGAATCCCAACTCAGTGAAAAAGTCCGGAGTATTTTAGAAGCGTATGCTACTGGAATTAACTACTACGCTCATCTCCATAATGATGAAATATTAGCAGATGTATTCCCGGTACAGGGGAAAGATATCGTGGCCGGTTTTGTTTTTCGCACACCTATGTTTTTCGGATTGGACAGGGTTTTGGAATCCCTGTTCAATTTAACTGAAAAACCAAAATTATCTTCTAATTCACCTGAGAACAACACACCCAGACACATCGGTTCAAACGGTTTTGCAGTTTCACCCAAAAGGACAGAAAACAAGGAAACATTTTTAGCCATTAATTCGCATCAGCCTTGGGACGGTCCCACGGCCTGGTATGAAGCTCATATACACAGTGAGGAAGGCTGGAACATGTCCGGAGGTCTATTCCCGGGATCGCCGATAATTTTTGTGGGACACAATGACAGCCTCGGTTGGGTCCATACCGTAAATGCCCCAGACTTAATTGACACCTATATTTTGGAAATGCATCCAGATAATTCACTCATGTATCGCTTTGATGACCAATGGCTGGAGTTGGAAAAAGAAATAGTATCAATAAAGATAAAAATATTTGGACTATTTAACTGGACGGTTAAAAGAGAAGCTTTGTGGTCCGTTCATGGTCCTGTGCTTCAATTCGAACACGGAACTTATGCTATACGATATTCCGGATTGGGGGATATTCGACAGGTGGAACAATGGTACCGGATGAATAAATCCCAGAATTTTAAAGACTGGAAATCCGCAATGAAAATAAGAGGAATTCCTTCTCTTAATTCAGTATTTGCTGATTATGCCGGTAATATTTTCTATCTTTATAACGGAAATATTCCTGTCCGAAAATCCGGATTTGATTGGAAAAACTATCTGCCCGGATGGACTTCTGAAACACTTTGGGATGAAATTATTCCGTTTTCAAAATTACCAATGGTGCAAAATCCAATCAGCGGTTTATTGTATAGCACAAATCAGTCACCCCTTTACGTTTCAGAAGATTCCGACAATTTAAAGTTGGAAAGTTTGCCGATCCATGGAGGTATTGAATTAACCCAGAATAACCGCAGTTTAAGAGTATCTGAATTATTTTCTCCAAAAACAATCCTTACTTTTGAAGAATTTAAAAATATAAAATACGACATGTACTATTCTCAACAGTCTCCAGCTGCAAGACATATTGAAGATATTCTAAACGCAATTAATGACGAAGACAGTTTATTACAAAAATCAAAATTGATCCTGAAAAAATGGGATTTGGGAACACATCCAACTAATAAGGAAGCCGCTTTAGGAATGTTGACGTTAACCCCCTTCCTCAAATGGACGTATCAAAAAATAGACAAACCAATGCTCCTTAAATATGTTCGAACTGCTTCAAAACAACTAATGGAAACCCATGGAACTATCAGTATTCCTTATGGTAAGGTCCATCGTTTGATAAGGGGCGAACAGGATTTAGAAATTGGTGGAGGTCCGGACATCCTTCACGCTGTGTATGCTGCGAATTATGCATCTGGTAAAATGAAAGGATTTTCAGGCGATGGGCTTGTATATTTAGTGAAATGGGATTCCACAGGAACAGTTTTCTCCCAAGGCATTCATCAATATGGAAGTGCAACATCAAGACCTGATTCACCTCATTATTCAGATCAATCTGCTTTATTTGCGAGAAGAAAAATGAAACCTGTTTGGAGAACAAAAACAGAGATCCTCCAAAACCTAGAAAGCTCATATAAACCGGGAGAAGAAATAAAAAAATAATCAATGAAATTTTAATTTCTGTTATTCCAAAAATAATTTTATACATAAAGTTTCTGACAATGATTGCAAATGTGAGTTCCCCTCTGCCCTACTCGAATTTTTTGAATCTTCCCTTCGCAGTTCGGACAAGACTGGCCCTGCTTCCCAAAAACATTTAACTTTTCTTTATACTCCCCTGTTCGATTTTCTCCGAAAGAAAAATTGATAAACGTAGTGCCATTATAAGAAATTGCATCCTGAAGAATAGACCGAATGCTTTTGTACAAATTAGGAATACTTTGTTCAGGAATTTTATTCGAAATACTTTGAGGATGTATGCTGGCCTTCCATAAAATTTCATCAATGTAAATATTACCTAATCCTGCAATATAAGATTGATCAAGAAATAACGGTTTCATCATCCTTTTTCGCTGTCCTAAAGATTGAGTCATCCAGCTTAGATTAAACTCTTTTGAAAGAGGTTCAATCCCAAGTTTTTCTTCCAGCCATTCCAATGTTCTGCTAAAATAAATTCGGCCGAATTTACGGGTATCGTAAAAATATAAATTCGAATTGTCTTTAAATCCGATACAAAACGAAAGGTGCTTCTCAAATTTCTTCTGAAGAGGATGAAGAAGCAACTTCCCTGTCATTCGCAGGTGAAATACCAAGAACCCCTGGCCTAATTCAAAAATAATATACTTCCCGCGCCTGCTTAGCCGAACTATTTTTCTTCCCTTAACTGCGTTAATTACAGAGGATAAATTTCCATTTTCAATGACTTTAGAATATCCATTCGGCAAATCAATGGAGCGAATAAATTTACCTTGAAGAGCAGGCGATAAAAAGGCAACAACAGTCTCTACCTCCGGAAGTTCAGGCATGGATTAAACTACATTTCAAAAAAAAAGTTCATAAACAAAACTGGTTATTTCAAAACCGCCAATTTTTGGATATCTCTTCAAATGGATGTTTGAAGAACAACAAAATATTCCCCAGATCGATGTGGCAGCATAAGGCCAGTGGTTTCCAGCCCACAGGTCTGGAGGGATTTCCTTCTTGTAATTATTATATTTTGAGCCATTTTATTAGATTAAAACGTCTCCTAATCAAAGTATGCCCAAAGGGCAATTTAACTTCTTTCCTTAAACGACCATGTAAATTCACAGGTTGATACAATTTCCCCATTTTTATTTTTTCCAACAGTTGCTACGGTAGCTATCTGAGGCTCTTTGGTTTCAATTGCTTTATCTACTGCCCGGAAAAGTTTTTCTCCATCGGAACAGGTAAAGGTTACGGTATCGGTTGCTTTTTTCTGAAAGTCTGCTTTCATTGAAACAATTATAACTGCAACACTTGGGGCTCTTCCTTTCGTAGCAAGAAGTGCTAAAACACCGGTGCTTAATTCTGCTGCCATATTTAAGACTGCGAAATACGTTGACTGAAATGGGTTCTTATTGAGGTATTTATACCCCACGCTTGTAGAACATTGATTTTCATCTAAACCCAGTACTTTTAACCCGGCTATAAAACCTAAAGGAAGCTTAGTGATTGTGAACAGCTTGAATAAAAATCTATTCTTCACCCGTTTGACAAAAAAAATTTGTTCTTTGTTCATATAATTATTCCGCAACCTGTTGTTTTTTCGTATCGTTCTCTCTTACAATCGTTTTTTTCCACCATTCTAAATCTATGACCGTTTCATATCTTTTCTTTTTCATATAGTTAGTTTACTCTAAATATTTCTATGCTAAAATTATTTCTCAAAACGAGGGTAAGGGAAGAATGTTATTGATAAAAAAAACTATCATCACAGTACCACCTTATCTTTATCCGGTTTACTGCAAAGAATGTAAAGTCCCGATGCTAATTCATGGGCGCGCGGGTTTTTTACCAAGAGATAGTCCATATACTTAATCGGAAGAAGCAGTAACAACGGAATCAGCCGAAAAAGATCATTGATAAAACGGTTCTTTGAAAAGGATAAAAGTTCGAACCAGTCTGCTGCAACAGCGGTGAGCGCTGAGCTAGGGCCGACACATACGCCAACTTCAACAATGTCAAATTTCCGAAAGATTGTCTTGAGTCCTTCTGTTGTATACCGCTGAAAGTCATTCGGATACGCATGAAAATGTTGTAAAAATGGTACTTCTGTATATACATATCCCCGTGGTTGCAGCACCCTGAATATTTCATCGACCATTCTCATCGGATTCTTAATGTGTTCCAAGACAGCTATATTGCGAACCAATTTAAATGTTTCATCCTCAAAAGGAATATCCAGCGCTGAGGCAACCACATTAACATCTCCAAACTTGTCAATATCAAGATTGATTTGCAGCGGACTGCTATGCTTTGTACCTGAACCGATTTCAAGTCTAAGTTCATCATCGAAAGATTTCCAAATGTCCACGACTGATTGACTTATCGGCATGTGCAGAGTGCTCCCTACCATTTTTTTTAAGACCTGAATGGTTTTTGATACGAAATTCTGTTTGAACTCTCGCTTCATTTGAACCGCTGTATCCATATCCTTTGATAGCATACTCTGCTCTTCTTGCTTTAGGAGCATTGGCACTCCGTCAATTATCGGATACTTATGGTTTGTATCGATACAAAAAAGCGTATCAATTTTCCTGTTTAGTTTTCCAAAGCACTGAGGACATTGGAGATATTTTTCAAATGTTTCCAACTGCATAGATATCACCTTTTTCTATTTAATATACTGGGCATCATCCATACCAATAACTTTCACAGAGCTTTTGGCCATCCTAATGGCTTGAATAAGTAGTTAATTCTACAAAAAATATTTTGTTCTCTGTTCATATAATTATTCCGCAACCAATGGGATCACACCACTGGTAATGGCTGCCGATATTTTTAGAAAACCTATCACTCTATTCAAAACATAACAACAGGATGAAAAAATATTTCCCGCAGCTCTTCTTTCTCAGAACGAAACTCCTTTGTCTCTCCATCATATTTCCTACGATTTTCATAGCCGAACCCGATTTTCAACCCGATAAATTTTCCCTTGAAAGGAATGATTTTTCCGTAAGAAACTAAAATCCTTGAGAAACCACTATCAAACTTTGATATCGGAACCTGAAGATCAACCATTAATAGACTGTTTTTTGTTAATCCCCAATTAGTATCACTTCTATCTGCTCTTAGACGTGAAAATACCAAAGATATAGCATTGGAAATATCTGGAAGACCATAATTTCTATAGCCTGCCTTAATGTCCCATTCCTGTTTCTTTGATCCCCTTTCACCCCCCCCCTTCAGTTTCCACTCCAAACGAAACCAATTTGATGGAACAAAACAGTTGTCAAAAAGCTGGTATAACCCTCCTGTGATCACTAATCCGCTTGCTCCAGAAGCTGCCCGGACAACCTCTTCCTTTTCTGTTATCTCCAAAAAATCGGCAAGCTGCCCAATAAACAGGCTCATCGACCATGGTTCCTGAACGCCGGCTCCCAAACTCCTTAAAATATTAAAATCTTTTCCAAAGGTAAGAGAACTGAAGAACTCTCCTTGTTCTTCCTCCATCCAGACGGAAAGAGATGCAAGCGGATATCCAGTCATTTCAAAGGTAATAAAACCGGGTTTCAATGACCGAATTATAAGCTGCCTGTAAAGACGATACTCATTTTCATCCCAGAGATTAATTTCAGGTGTTGGATCCAGATCAACATACATTGTGTGATAACTTCGGTACACTCCAAAAACAAAGGAATTCCCTCCATCAAGATTCCCTAGTTTCCATTGCCGGGGAAGGGACCTAACCTTTCGGTCGCTGAATTCTTCTTCCTCAGCAAAAGATGGAAAAGAAACCTCTCCACTTGTGACAGAAACTGATAAAGTGCCAAACAGCATTAATGTTATAAATAAAAGTCTCTTCAATTTACCCAGAGGAAACAATTTGCAGGGTTCTCCCACAATTATTGATCAAACTACTTGGCAAGACTTAATGAATATGGATTATTGATTACTGAATTTTGATCCAATTGGTGGACGGTAATGCTGAAAAGGAATCATCAATAGATTCTTGAAACTGGAATGTTCTTCAGGATTCATATGGGTATCGATCCCATAAATGAGATCATCCATTTTTTTCACATAAGTTGCAGTTCGAAATAAATGATCCCAGATGGAAAAGATATTTCCATAATTGCTATCCGTATAGGGTTGTGCAAAGTGATGGTGTACTTTGTGGAAATGGGGAGTAACAATAATATATGAGAATGCTTTGTCAACAGCAAGGGGCATTTTGATATTAGCATGTGAAAAGTGGGCAAAAAAGGCTGAAATCGTCTGATACATCATGACCAAACCAAACGATGCGCCTGTGATTAAAACCGCTAAAGTGGTAAAAAGTAAACGGAATAT
>NYYF01000031.1 GCA_002686675.1 Fidelibacterota bacterium | reverse complement strand
TGTTAACCGTAACACCAAATGAGGTCTCATCCGTCAAACGATTGCCCATATCTGTTACTGTTACTGTAATTATTACATTTCCGTAGTAATTTGTATTTGGAATAATAGTAAGCATAGTAGAATCCACACTTACACTGATGGCATCATTGTCACTAACGGCACTAAATGCAAGATCGTTCTCATCACCTTCTCCGGAACCACCATCAACATCCGAAGCAATCAAAATAATCGTCAGCGTCGTATCCTCATTCATTACCTGGGCGGCAATATCTTCAATGACCGGTGCATCATTTACAGCATTTACTGTCAGGGTGTAAGTCTCACTGACTGCGAGACTGTCTTCTCCGTTTTCCATAACTGTAACAGTAATATCCACTATACCAAAGAAGTCAGAAGAAGGTACAAGATCATACGTTGAACCGGGTACATCACCACTCAAATTCTCAACCGATACATCTGCTGAACTGCTGGACTCAACTGTGATTGTATGTGTGTCATCTGGTTCATGAATATCAACATCAGTAAAGTCTACAGATAAGGTGATCCGTGTATCTTCATTGGTTGACTGATTACCAATCACTGTGAGAACCGGGGAATCATTCACATTGTTAACCGTAACACCAAATGAGGTCTCATCCGTCAAACGATTGCCCATATCTGTTACTGTTACTGTAATTGTTGCATTTCCGTAGTAATTTGTATCCGGAGTAATAGTTAGCAGAGTAGAATCCACACTTACACTAATTGCATCATTGTCACTTACGGCACTAAACACTAGATCGTTCTCATCCCCTTCTCCGGAACCACCATCCACATCCGAAGCATTCAGAAAAATAGTCAGCGTTGTATCCTCATTCATTATCTGGGCTGCTATATCTTCAATAATCGGGGCATCATTTACTGAAGCAACTGTTAAAATAAAATCTGTGGTGTCACTCAACTCTCCATCATCTGTAACTGTCACAGTGATCGTTATATCACCGTGGAAGTCCAAAGCCGGTTCCATGGTCAACTGGTCATCAGCAACTGAGACCTCTACATCATCAGGGCTGGAACTCTCTGCACCGTAAGAAGGAGCATTCTCATCTCCTTCACCTGTACCCGTGTCAACATCAGTAGACGATACCGTGATAGTCAGCGTTGTATCCTCATTCATTACCTGGGCTGCTATATCTTCAATAATTGGGGCATCATTTACTGGAGCAACTGTTAAAATAAAATCTGTGGCATCACTCAATCCTCCATCATCTGTAACCGTCACTGTGATCGTTACATCACCGTGGAAATCAAATACAGGGGTCATGGTCAGGTGACCAGAAGAAACACTGTCAATTTGGATAATTATAGCATTCGTATCAGAAATAGCACTGTACGTAGGAATATTCTCATCACCAGGATTGTGAGTACCATGATCCACATCGCTTGACGATACCGTGATCGTCAATGGCGCTTCCTCAGCCGTGCTTGTGTCTGCAATAGCAGCAATGATAGGGGCATCATTCACTGGAACAACACCTACAGTGACCGTATCCACTTCTTCCAATCCATCTGGATCTACTACAGTGAAAATAAACTCCTCAGAAAAACCACTTGAATCAGGATCTGTTGTAAATGTGACAATATGTGATAGGCTATCAATAAAAGCAGTGATTTTTATTCCACCTGAAACCAATAGTGATAATATAGAGTCTGGATCACTGTCATCAAATACATAGTTATCTAAATCAATGAATAAAGAATCATCTTCATGAAAACTTGTATCAGGAATTCCAATCCATATAGGGGGGCCATTCGGTGTGGCGTTTACCTCATCAGAAAATCCGCTCTCATTTCCGGCAGTGTCAAGCGCAGAGATGCGGTAGTAATAGGTGGTACCATTGTTTACACTGTTGTCCGTCCAGGAAACAATGGAGTACGTTGAAATGACGGACTCGATCAAGTTACTGGAGGAAGGGGTAAACCCGCTGATTTCCTCCCGGTAAACATTGTAATTTCCCAGGTCGGACTCGGTGTTTCCATTCCAGATTAATGATACTGTCATGTTGCCGGGGGTGGCCTCGAGACCGGTGGGAGTTGCAGGAGCGGTAACATCTCCTAGCATCGGGATATCCGTGCTCCAGGATGCACCATAGATTGTTCCGTCATTGCCGTAGCTGCTTTGGTCGTATGCTACGTTCCCGGTTCCTTCGTTAAGGTTCCAATAACTTAAAAGACCGCTTTCAGTGCCTGAAATTTCCTCGTACATGTGATCTTGAATCTCTGGTTGTGAGAGTTCATAATCCCAAATGCGCACTTCATCAATGTTGCCTTTGAAATATTCGCTGGAATTTGTGAATCCAGCACCAATCATCTGGGTTGTCGTGGTGGCGACAGAACCTGAAGACATGGTCTCAAAATCAAATTGACCGTCAATATATCCTTTAAAAGCAACTCCATCATACGTCATAGAGAAATGGTACCAAATATAGGGGGACAGCTGTATTGAACCGTCACCAGCCCCCCAACCGCTTTCAGTGGTTTGGAAATGATATCGTATTGTATTTCCACCACTTGCAATGCTCGCACCAAAGTCCACCCAATCTGTACCTCCACCGTAAATCCATCTCCATGTATCCGAGTCTTCGTACTTGAACCACGCTTCAATCGTGAGACTGTCAAGTCCATCAATCAGGTTTGGTATCTCAATATAATCATCCACACCGTCAAAGCTGAGGGAATAATTATCATCCTGAGCATACAGTGGAATTGCAAATACAAAGATTAAAATTATGTTAATGAATGCGTTCATTCTGTCACTTCAACACGACCAGAAACCTGCTTCAGGATATTTATATTCACATTATTTGAATCTCTGAATGTTGCTTCTCCGGATATATCAAAGAAGAATGTGTCTGGGATAACTGGGAGAAATTCAATAAGAATCACAGCACCGCTGCCGGAAATACCCTCTTCATCAGCTACACCCAAGTTCAAATAAAAGAGGCCCTGTTCCCTGTCATGCTCCTGAATCATAATGGCTTTATTCCCAAAACCGGTAAACAGTGAATCTCCTATTACGCAAATTGAGTCTGGATCAAGTGAACCTGGATCATAGGCAATCTCCAATTCCGTTGCCATGACATTTTCCACATCTTCAACAAAGACATACACAGTATCCATTACACCAATATTTGCTTTTCGGAGAAGAGGGAACAGCCTTAGTGAGGGGCCATGTATGGCATCGACCTCAAATGTTACTTCAAGTGGGATATCACTTTCATATATATCTGAAAAACGTGCATTAATCCAAATAATATATTCCCCTTCGTCGAGGTAGTGCAGGGTAAGAGTCGTATCTTCAAACCAATCGCTCCATACAATGTTATCAAGGCTATAGCTGAATTCCTTGGCGTCTTCATTCGCCACCCATATAAATGTAACGGAAGAAGAATCAATTGTATCGTAAAGCGATGGCTCAATAATAACAATCTGGGGGTCAGGTATCGCTGGCCTCTCACAGGTCAACAGTCCAAATATGATGAGAAAAAAAAACCAAATTAGGTTATTAACAGAAAATATTTTCATCTCATTATACACAACGTTTTAAGACGGAAATTTCCTCATAAAGCTGGATGTGAGATAAGTAAAAAATAATAATCTGCATAATGTGACCTTTATTATCGATTCTATATTCTAATGCGCCGTAAGATAATACATCCTTTATAAGATAAATATCAAATGAGCTGTGACACATTCCACATCACTTATTACCAAAAATCAATAAATAGAAATTGGGAATTAGAAAAAAATGATTGCATTTTACCGGCTTAAACTATTACTTTATCACGTGAAGGTGCTGGTTTGGTGCCTTTGGTATGTGGAAGGGGGTAGACATTCACCTTGTCCCGAGGTCATTGTGAAGTCTACCCCAATTTTTTTCTATATGGTAACTTTCCTCTCAGTAATTATTGGATATAACCAACACACTTTTAAGGTTATACTCATGTGATATAAAGATCTACTTTAAGTTAAAAATGGGGCAGTAATCTAAAGACTCACACACCAAACACATTTCCATTCAAATATAATACAGACTATTGTTTATTCTTTTCAGCTTCAGCTTTCGCTTTCGCTTTTTCCTTTTGAATGAGGCTTAAATTTTCAATTTCTTTCAGATCGTTCTGTAAGGTAGTGATCGCTTGATCTATATCTGATAATTTCCGCGAGTTTTTTCTCCGTTCGCTTTTGAAATCGTCTTTAATATCACTGATCTCCTCTTCAATTGAGCTGAAATGTTTTTGAACTTCCCGATCTAATTCACTTAAATTAAAAGCAACATTTTCAATTAAGCTACCCAATGAATCAGCTGTAGAATGAATCAACTCCGTGTTGGCAATAATATCTTCCTGAGCTTTTCGTAGATGTTTCCCGCGGCCTATGAATTGTAAATTTAATTTTCTTAAATCCTCTCTAAATTCTTTGTTTACATCATCTACATGCTTGATTTGTTCTGCCTCCATCATAGCCATTCGATCCATTGCCTGGAAATAGCTAAACTGGATATATGCACCGCCGGCAATCAAAAGAAACATTATACTAAAAATGATTTTATCTTTAATACTCATGAGATTTCTACCTATTATTTTCTAAAGATTCTAAACGCTTTTCCCACTCGGTGAGTTCCCGGGCAGCTGGTTCAGTTTCTGGTTCTTCAATAGCTTCTTCTTCATTATCATCATCAATAGATAATTTTATTTTTTCTATTAATTGTGATCTTTTATCAGTTGATGATTTTAATTGATTGGTCATACCCTTTACCTCTTTGTTAAAATCAACAACGGTGTTTTTTAATCTTACTATCAACTCATCAAATAAAGCCTTGCCGTACTGTTCATTGATCCCATCTAAAAGGTCATCCATCTTTTCATTCAGGTAACCCATGCGATCATCCTTATTGTCAAAGTTTATACTCATTAAAATTAATTAATCCAAATAAACAAATAGGATAAAATTCAGTGTCAGAAACCAAGTAATCAGAATATTTTCATCTTAGCTTAATACAAATCAAAGATAGATGGATATTCATCATCATTTGTTTGAAGCATATAATCTGGATTGTAATACACCAGTCGCAACAAACTTGTTTTATCACTGATAATTGGAAAATCAGGCATATTCAGCTGTATCAAAGAATGTAAGATTAGTTCAATTCGACTTGGTACTTCAACCCAGGAAGACATAAAAAATGCTCTGGAATAATGAATAGTTGGTTCATTATTGTTTGATAGGCCAGGGCCCGATTCTGTCTGTTGAGATGAAACAGGTGGGCCATAAATTTCAGTAATAACGTTTGCAACTCTATGAAAGTCATGGATTTGCCTATCCAGATCATTGGGATCCACCACATAACTAATTTCCACTTTCCATAATCCGCTATCTCCAAAAACATACTCCATCGTTACCTCATCAGGTCCCAGATTTCCAGAAAATATAACCGAAGAGCTGTCAATATTCAATTCATAAGAATTCATATAAGGCATTTGGGGGATTGTGCCCTTTGGACTCCCCCAGATATATCCTTTATATCCATAATCAAGCCCCATTATTTCCGGATGAAATGCTAAGGTATCAGGTATTCCTTCCTTAACAGCTGATGTATCTACATCAACTTCTACAACTGTGCCCGCTGGAGAATCCCCTGTAACTTCTTGAGAAATTGTCAGGGTCAATGGTATTATGAGTATAATAAGATGTAGGCGGAGTTTCATATTATTTCTATTTGAACTTTCATTACGGTTACACTTTTGAGCGATCAGCAAAGTACACATCATTGGAAAGAACAGGCAAGGTGAAAAATATCATTTCAATACTGTAGCTATTCGATTGAATCTTGGAAACCAGGTATCCAAATTGAGAGAGAAATACACAAAAAGAGCCTCGCCAAGAATATGATTAAACGGAACAAATCCCCAGAAACGAGAATCAAGGCTGTCATCACGATTATCACCCATCGCCCAGTAATAATCCTGTTTTATGGTATAGGAATCCATTTCGTTTATAGATTTTCCCTCAACATGTAAAAATTGAAAATCTTCATCTTTAATTGAACCTGACCATGGATTAATCCAAGTTCCATTTGGAAAATAATCATTGTACACTTCCCTCGTGCCTTTCCGTCGCCAAAGGTCATTTGGATCAGTCATGGTGAAATGATATGAAACTACTTGGTTTTCCAATGTTGCCGAATGACCATCAAGGAGGATCAAAGGTAAAAGAAAACGCCAATCTGATTTTTGGCCGTTAATAAATGGCATGCCATCAACAATTGTGTAGTGATCCCCTTTTTGAGGGATACGAAACGTTTTAAAATGATCTTTATTTACTCCAAAACTACTATGGAACATCCTGTTTTGTTGAAAACCTCCCGACATCATCGGCGAAACGAATTTCCCATTTTCCGATAATGGATATTCAATCCCATTTACAAAAACTTTTCTTGCATCGATTTTTACACTGTCACCTGGTTCGGCTATACATCGTTTTACATACTTATAATACCTGTCTCTCGGGTATTTAAAGATAATAACATCTCCCTGTCTTGGCTCTTTGAATTTTGGAAAGCGAATATAGGGTATATCAAATCCTTTATCTGTGTAGGGAATCCCGATCCAATCTGGAGATCGCATTCCATAATTAAACCGGCTTCCTATGAGAAAATCTCCCGTCATAATGGTGTCTTCCATACTTCCTGTAGGCACAATATAGGCTTCGACAATTGTAACTTTCAGGAGAAATACAATCAGTACCAGCGTTGCCAGTGACCGGGCCTCTCGAATGATTTTCTTTGATTTTTTCAGCATCTTATTTACGAATCAACCAAATTAATTTACAAAGGTGTATGTGTGATGCAATATTGAAATATCAACAAATGTCAATTCCTTTATAATGATTTATAATGGGTCTGCCCTTTCCTAAAGATACTGTGATAATATCCAGTCGAATATCTTTCGTTATATCATTTTTCATTAAATATGAGTCAATTGCATTTTCCAACTTTGAGATTTTCTCAGTATCAATTTTTAATTCCGGCGAACCTAATTGTTCCTTTGAAACTGTTTTTACTTCTACAAAAACAATTTCATCATTTTTTTCGGCGATCAGGTCAAGCTCCCCATAAGGTGCACAATATTCATTCATCGATTTAATTGCATAACACTTTTTCATGAGGAAAAGTGCTGCTAGTTTCTCTCCGATCCAGCCAATTCGATGATGTTTCCTATACCAGGATATAGTGGGGAAATTATCTCTAACAGGTTTGAATGACTTCCGGTGAATCGGAGTCGCTTTCCACTTTTTTAAAACATCCATATGTTTGACCGTTCCGTAACCCTTGTTACCGGAAAAACCGTATTCAGGGAAAATAATATCGTATTTATCCATAATTCTATCTCGTGTAACCTTTGCGATAATAGAAGCAGCCTGGATGACTTCTATCTTCTCATCTCCCTTGATTATTCCTTTATTGGGGATGATCTGGTCCGGGAGAGGAAACCCGTCAATTAAAGCATGATCCGGCTGGACATCTAAATCCCCAAGAGCCATGTGCATCGCTTTGTACGTTCCTTTCAAAATATTCACATGATCAATGGTTTTCTCATCTACAGTGCCGATTCCCACCGCAAGGGCTTGATTCATTATCTCGTCATAGAGCATTTCACGTTTTTTAGGAGACAACTTTTTTGAATCGTTAAGTCCAGCTATGGAATGATCTTCAGGGAGAATGACCGCAGCTGCTGCTACCGGTCCCGCAAGGGGACCCCGGCCCGCTTCATCTACACCAGCAATCAGCGCCATGCGAATTCCTTAATTGATTTCCCATCTGAATTCAGCCAGATTGCACCATCCCTATCCGTACGGTGGATTCGGACATTTGCATCAAGCAATCGCTGTATGACAATCGGTGAAGGATGCTTGAATTTATTCTTTCTTCCTACTGAAATTACTGCAAGTTCAGGTGTGATCATGTCCAGCAAAGGTTGAGTTGTGCTTGTTATTGAGCCGTGATGAGCTACTTTCAAAACATCAGAATCTAAATACGATTGGAGAGATAAAAGCAAGTGATCTCCTTCTTTTTCCAGGTCCCCGGTGAAAAGCACAGTTACCTTGTCATGAATCAATCGGAAAACAATGCTCATATTGTTTACGTTATGTTCATTTTTCACCATGGTAGAATCTGGAGCCAGAATCTGCAATGAGGTTTTCTCATCAATAAAAATTGTTTCTCCACGATTTGGCTGACGGTAGACAACACCTTTTTGTTTAAATGATTCAAGAAGTTGGTTATATGTCCAGGAACCATATTCTGAAAATGTATCCCAAACTGTATCAACAGGTACAGCTTCAAGGACAGAAACAAGTCCCCCAATATGATCGCTGTGAGGATGGGTCATAACCACCCAGTTGAACCGCTTTACTCCCAAATGTATGGCTGATGGAATCACAACCTGCTCTCCATAATCTCTGTTCCAATTTCGCTGTCCTGCATCTACAAGCATTGTTTTCCCATTTTCAAATTGAATAATTGCTGAATCGCCCTGTCCTACATCCAAAAATAGTATATCCAGACCTTTTTTTTCCAGACTCCATGCCCATATACTAATGGTTATCATTAAAAGTCCTGTTAGTACGGCTTTCCCAATGAACCGTTTTTGAAAGACCATAAACAGAAATGCAATAAGCAGAAAGTAGAGAACAAAATGAACCAAATGAAGACCATGGATTGGTATAGAAGCAAATGGAACGGATGAAAAAAAATCTGAACACCATTGGATAACCTTTGTTACAATCCAAGCTGATTCCGGCCAGCCAGAGCTGAAAAAGGGAATCCATCCCAGCAATAGCATCGCAAATCCCAGGGCAACCAGGATTCCAATGAGGGGAACTATTATAACATTAGCAATGAGTGAAATTATAGGAATACGACTAAAATACCATGCTGTAAAGGGAAGGGTCCCAATTTGGGCCGAAACGGAAACAAGGAAAAGGCCCCAGATGAATCTCACGGCACCATTATTAACGTTACTTACTTTGAGTTTTTCCGGCAGAATATTTTCAAATATTTCTAAAAAAAAGACAATTGAAATAACAGCAGCGAAACTCAGTAAAAAACCAGTATCAGCAATCAGTACCGGATTCCATAAGAGAATCAAAAATCCAGCAGATGATATAATATTCCACGCATTAATCGGTCGGTTCAAGACAGGGGCTAAAACATAGAGCCCAGCCATAATGGAAGCCCGGATAACACTGGCCTTTCCGCCTGTTAACAGGATAAATCCTCCCAAGCCAAGAATGATCCCCAACCTGTCCCACCCCCAGGGAATCCTGAATATTTTTGAAAAAAATAAAAGAATGATCAAAACATATCCCACATGGAGACCGGATACTGCCAGGACATGAATAACCCCGATTTCGATAAAGGCATCTTTCAGCTCAGGATCTACGGAGGATTTATCTCCAAGGATTAACGCAGACAGAAGACTGGCAACATCACTATCGGTTTTTCGGGAAAAGATTGACCTTACCGAATTCCGTACATCAGCTAATGAAGATAAATGACTCCACTCTCCTGGTTCAGTTATGAAAAGCTCTGTCTCATCCTCCTGATAAATATTTCCATAGATTCCCTTCCTGTAATTAAATAAACGGAAATCAAAATCCCCCGGGTTTCTTTTCCCAAAAAAGGCAAGGAAAATTCCTTTCCCTGCGATCGTATCACCTATTGAACCAGTGGTACTATTCGACGAATACACAAAATACTGGATATCCCGCGTTGTATATATTGTTTCTGATGAAAGCAGGCTGTTCTCCAAGAGGAGCCTTTGCCCTGAACGAGTTTCAAATTTTGAAAGCAGAACCCCTTTAAAGGAGACATCATAATCACTGAAATGATCCGCAAGACCGATTTTTTCATCCATAATATCTAATTTAAAAGAATGGTATGCCCAGCCAATGTTCCATATTGTAAGCAAAAGAAACAGGATGAAGGCATTATCAGTTTTGGATTTGAGTAAAAACAGAAAAAAGAAGCCAGATATGATTAATGCGTACAATGTATAGTGCAGCAAAAAAGTATTTAAAATTCCTGAAACGAAGGCAATGGAGAGCCACCCCATGGGACATCGCCTGAAATGAGAGATCAGTAATTTCATTCTCATGTGATCCAAAAAATAATTGTGTCTTACCACACTATCCCACGGATATATTTTGTTTCAATATTATCCGGAATGTATTTTTCAGAGCCCGTTGATAATTAATAAAAAAAAGGCGTGCAAAAACAC
>NYYF01000030.1 GCA_002686675.1 Fidelibacterota bacterium | reverse complement strand
CATGTTGCCGCCCGAAATGCTTCCTCCACACTCAATTTGAGATACGAACAAGCAAGTGAGATCATAAATGGTATGGACTGTAAGTGACTGCTTCCTGGATTAAAATCCGTTGCTAGTGCAATAGAGATACCAGCTTCTCTCAGTTTTTCCGCGGGGGCATAAGATTGCTTCCCTAAAAAGAATGTTGTCCCTGGAAGGAGTGTTGCCGTGACAGCACCATTTTTAAGAGCACTGATCCCGGCATTACTCACTGCCATCAGATGATCTGCAGATACCGCACCTACTTCGGCTGCCAGTTCCGCAGCACCGGAATCTTCAAACTCATCAGCATGGAGACGCGGGATCAACCCATAGGTTTTACCTGTCTCCAGTATACGCCGCGATTGTTCTACCGAAAAATAGCCCTTTTCACAGAATACGTCACAATATTGAGCAATGCCTTGCTCTCCTACCGCAGGAATCATCTCATCACATAGTAAATCTACATACCCATCGGGGTCATCAGAAAATTCAGGTGGAAATGCATGAGCACCAAGAAAAGTCGGGATGATGTCTATTGGATGATCACAATTTACCCGATTTAGAACTCTTAATGATTTTAATTCCGATTCTGTATCCAAGCCATAACCACTCTTTGCCTCAACGGTGGTGGTACCAAGTTTTATAAACCTTGTCATTCGTTTTTTAACCCGCTCTACCAGATCATCCTCAGATGCATTTCGAACATCTTTTATACTTGAAAGTATCCCGCCACCATTTTTCGCTATTTCCTGATAGGACGCACCAGCAAGACGCATAGTGTACTCTTCCTCCCTTCCCTTATAAAAAACCGGGTGGGTGTGAGGGTCAACAAACCCGGGGGTAACCAGTCGTCCAGAACAATCAACAATTTCATCTGCATTATTTACGGTCGGTCCAATCTCTTGGATTGTTTCCTTTTCTATCAAAATTTCTATATTCGACATAGTTTGTATAGTGTCAGACGCCGATTGATAGGATACCAATTGTGAGATATTGGTGAGTTTTAACATTAGCTCATCAAGGGAATATCTACATCCCATATTTTTGCATTCTTAACCGCATCCTCATATCCAGCATCTACGTGACGAAGGATTCCCATCCCTGGATCATTTGTGAGTACTCTTTCAAGACGTTTTTCCATTTCCGGTGTCCCGTCTGCTACAATAACTTGACCAGCATGAATTGCCATACCCATGCCGACACCACCACCGTGATGGATGGATACCCAGGTTGCTCCGCTGGCAGTATTAACTAAGGCATTCAAAAGTGGCCAATCTGCAACTGCATCAGTTCCATCTTTCATAGCTTCAGTTTCACGATATGGGGATGCTACCGATCCCGTATCAAGGTGATCCCGGCCAATAACAATTGGAGCTTTTAATTCTCCCGTGGCAACCATTTTATTAAATGCAATACCAAGCTTGGCACGATCTCCATATCCTAACCAGCATATCCTCGCTGGCAATCCTTGAAATTGTATTTTGTCTTGAGCCAACTTTATCCACCGAACCAATTGTTCATTTTCTGAAAAGAGTTCTATCACTTTCTCATCAGTTTTAAAAATATCTTCGGGGTCACCGGAAAGAGCTACCCAACGGAAAGGTCCTTTACCCTCACAAAATAGCGGCCGTACATAAGCCGGAACAAAACCTGGATAATCAAATGCGTTTTTCACACCAGCTTTTTTCGCTTGTCCCCGTAGGTTATTTCCATAATCAAAAGCAACTGAACCCATATTTTTCAGTTGCAGGATACCTCGTACATGTTCTGAGATAGCACGAAAACTTTCCTGCATATATCTGTCAGGATCAGATTTACGTAAATCTAATGCTTCCTGAAAAGTCATTCTGTTTGGAATATACCCATCCAGTTCGTCATGCGCAGATGTCTGATCAGTTACGATATCCGGAATAATTTCCATTTCAACAATCTTTGGTACAATATCCGCAGCATTACCCAATAATCCTATAGACAAAGGCCTTCCGGATAATACAGCATTCCTTGCAAGATTTAACGCTTCATCCAAGGATTCAGTTGCCAAATCTAAGTATTTTGTTTCCAACCTTCTTTCAATCCGATGGGCATCCACCTCCACCGCAATACACACTCCGTTGTTCATCGTTACCGCAAGGGCCTGGGCACCGCCCATTCCGCCCAATCCTGCAGTCAAAATAAATTTTCCGGTCAGGTCACTTCCATAATGCTGTTTTGCAGCAGCGGAAAAGGTTTCATACGTTCCCTGTAAAATTCCCTGAGTACCAATGTAAATCCATGACCCGGCTGTCATCTGTCCATACATCATGAGGCCCTGTTTATCCAGCTCATTAAAATGCTCCCAATTTGCCCAATTTGGTACAAGATTTGAATTTGCAATGAGTACTCGAGGTGAGTGAATGTGAGTTTTAAGTACCCCTACCGGTTTTCCAGACTGTACTAAAAGAGTTTCATCAGGTTCAAGACGTTTTAGAGTCGACAATATTGACTCATAGCATTCCCAGTTGCGGGCAGCTTTTCCTTTGCCTCCATAGACAACCAATTCATCTGGGTCTTCCGCTACATTTGGGTCTAGATTATTTTGAATCATCCGATAAGGTGCCTCAATCTGCCAGTTTTTACACGACAGCTTTTCTCCTTTTGGTGCATGGATGATTCGATTAATCATAAGTTTTTTCTCAACTTCTTGATTCGGGTTCATTCCCCCAAAAATCTATTTAACTAATGCTTGTTTAATTGGCACACAATAATCAGGATCCTCTTCCAGTACATTATATGAAAATATTGAAACCCCTGGAAATTGTTTTAATTTAGAATAATTAATCTTGTTCACTGCTTCCGATGATGATTGATTGTAGGTTGAAATTCCCATGATTATTCTCTCCCGATATTTAGGGGGAAAATTTTCATAAATCAAATCAATATTTGCGGCAAAATTCCGAAACGAAGGAGTATAATTCATGGGAATTACCCAATCTAGATATCCAGAAGCTAACCACACATCCCATTCTTGCAAAAAGCGATCCCGTGCAATATATAGATTCGGTTTTACCGCTGCTGACAGAATACAATCTGGGCGAATAGTCATTGCCATTTCCTTTGCTTTTTTTACTAATTCTGTTATAGAATTTCGCCTGTAATTATTCCATTTTAAGGACCGAGAAGCAGATTGCTTACCCTTTTCTTCTATAGTACTTTCAGCGGATAAGAAAATTGGTGCATCATCTTCAGATTGTTTTCGGTAATTATTAAGAGCAAATGCATTTCCTCCAAATTCATAATCCTTGTAACGGATGTAATCCAAATGAAGTCCATCAACCTCATATTTTTCAACGATTTCCCTTAGTACATTAAGCAGATATGGAGCCACAGCCTGATGGTTAGGTGCAAGATAATATCCCTCACCATCATTAGATGTTTCTAATGTTTCTTTATTCTGATTAAACTTTCCTTCATTATTTCCTTTTTGATCAATCCAATCCGGGTGAATATAATATAAATGATTTTCTGCTTCAGGTGGTTCAACCGAAGACCAGAGTATATACATATTCACCCAAGCATGAACTTGAATATTATTCTGATGGGCTTTTTTCAAAACATATTCAAGTGGATCAAATAAATCATTGAAAAGAACTGAACTACGGGGAACAAACTCAGAATTGTAATATGCCTCCCCTCGCCCTCGGACTTGAATCATCAAATGATTAAAATTATTTTCCAAAGCAAAATCCAACATTTTATCAATTTTATCGGGTGATGTAATCGTGTTTCTTACTACCCAAAGACACTGGTAATCGAACTCTCGTCCCCTCGCATATTCGGTAAAGAGGAAAAAAAGAAGGGCAACAAATAATGTCACCCTGTGGAAATTGTGTAGAAATAATTTCAAATAATCATCTCAATTCTTTCACTATTTACTAACTTCAGCGTCTTCCTTTTTTGACTTCCTTCCTTTTTTTTCTGTTGATGTCCCTTTTGAATCAGTACTTTCAACATAATCAATAAATTCTATCAAGGAAACAGATGCTCTATCGTTATCTCTGAACCCAAGTTTAGTGATCCTTGTGTAACCTCCAGGCCGATTTGCATACATTGGAGCAATTTCATTAAACAGTGTTTGCACAATTTCTTTGTGTTTAATTTTTTTCAATACCTGACGACGTGAGTGAAGATCACCCCGCTTGGCAAAAGTAATCAGTGGTTCAATAAATCTTCGTAACTCTTTGGCCCGTGCATGAGTTGTTTTTATTTTTTTATGTTTGATAAAAGATGCTACCATATTGCTCAGCATGGCTTTTCGGTGATTTCTAGACGTTAATCCAAGTTTCTTTTTTGAATTTAAATGTCTCATGGAATTGTGACTATTTCACTTCCTTTGTATGCTCACTAACATCCATACCAAATGACAAACCCATCTCACCCAGTTTTTCAATTAATTCCGTGAGAGATTTCCGACCAAAATTCTTGTACTTCAACATCTCATTCTCTTCTTTGGAAACCAATTCATAAATATACTCAATCCCTGCTGCTTGGAGACAATTGTAACTTCGTACTGAAAGTTCCATCTCATCAATAGTAGAATTAAGGAGTTTCTGTAAAGCAACAAGTTCCTCGCTGACCTGGTCCATTACTTCCAGAATTTCCGGTTTACTTATTGCTTCTACATACTTAACATGTTCATTGATCACATGTGCTGAATGACTAATAGCATCCTTGGGAGAAATAGATCCATCTGTATGAACTTCAATTGTCAATTTCTCACGATCTTCTTTAGCACCGGGTAAAGGGGTGGTATTAAATGTGACTTTTGTAACCGGATTGAAAATACTATCCAATGATATCATTCCGATTGTAGAATTCGGGGATTCATTCTCTTCACTCGTAACATATCCTTTCCCTACGCCAATCCATAATTCTATATCCAATTCTCCTTGACCATTCAATTCAGTTATATAATGGTCTGGATTCAAGATTTCATATTGATCACTTGCTGCTTGGATATCTTTAGCAGAGAAGACATGTTTCCCCTTCAATTTGATATGAATTTTATCGGGTTGATTATCTAAAAGTTTAAATCGAACGCTTTTTAAATTCATTAGTATATCGGCAACATCATCTTTTATACCCTTAATTGTAGAGAATTCATGCAATATACCATCGATTTTTACATTCGTAATAGCTGCACCGGGTATGCTTGTGAGTAATACACGCCTGAGAGCATTTCCAAGGGTAATACCAAATCCTCTATCCAATGGTTGGATAGAAAATATTCCATGTGTAGCTGTTATATGTTTATCATCAACCTTTAAGTTTAATTCATTAGTAGCCATTCAATATTGATCCTTTAATTAAATATTATTTGGAATAAAGTTCAACAACGAGTTGTTCTTTAATTGTTTGATCTATCTGATCACGTTCAGGCATCCCAAGAAAGGATCCTTGCATCTTGCCTTTATCAAGTTCCAACCATGGCAGATCAATATCCCCTTTTATTCGTTTCATTGAATCAAGAATTAAATCCATTTTCTTACTTTTTTCTCTAACCTGAATTTTATCCCCTGATTTCAAAATATAAGATGGAATATTGACTCGTTTATCATTTACAAGAAAATGGCCATGATTAACTAATTGCCTAGCGGCTGGGCGTGTAGGGGCAAAACTAATCCGATAAACAATATTATCAAGACGACTTTCAAGCATCTGCAATAGATTTGTACCTGTTTCACCAGACATATTTTCAGCTTTTGTAAAATAATTTCTGAACTGTTTTTCAAGAAGCCCATACATAGATTTTATCTTTTGCTTTTCCTGAAGCTGAACTCCATAATTTGACAATCTTCGTCGTCTTGTCTGTCCATGTTGCCCTGGAGCATATGATTTTCGATTTAGTAATCTATCATATTTGGGATTCCCAAATACATTCACCCCAAATTTTCGAACCAGCTTTCCTCTTATTCGACTTGGTTTAGCCATTCTTTATATCTCTCAATTGTTTTATACCCGCCTTCTTTTTGGTGGACGACACCCATTGTGGGGAAGTGGTGTTACATCCATAATTGAAGTAACTTGGAGGCCGGCTACTGCCAGGGCACGTATAGCCGATTCACGGCCTGATCCTGGTCCTTTTATCCGCACCTCAACTTTTATCAATCCTAGATCTAAGGCTTCTTTTGCCACTTTTTCTGCTGCTATAGTTGCCGCATAAGCGGTACTTTTCCTTGATCCTTTAAATCCGGAGGTTCCAGTTGTCGCCCAAGTAATAACATTCCCTGATTTATCCGTCATAGTAATATGAGTGTTATTAAACGTCGCTTTAATATGAGCAATGCCCTCCGGTTCAATACTCCCTTTTTTCTTCTTTTTTCTTTTTCTTGGTTCTGATTGTTGAGCCAATTAATTATCCTTTCTTTCCTACAACCGTCTTGCCCATACCTACAGTTCGTTTTTTCCCTTTTCTTGTACGTGCATTCGTTTTCGTTCTTTGTCCATTCACAGGCAGACCCTTACGATGCCGTAGACCACGATAACTTCCAACATCCTTTAGACGTTTGATATTCATAGCAACTTCTGATCGAAGTTCACCTTCCACTGTAACCTGTAAATCAGTCATGGCTGTTCGAATGGAAACCACTTGATCTGCAGATAAATTCTGAACAATGATATCCTGATCTACACCTGCTTTATCACATATTTTTTTTGCCTGGGTTAATCCTATTCCGAAAATATATCTCAATGAATAAGAAACCTTTTTATTCCGTGGAATATCTATGCCAGCAATACGTGCCATTATGAACTCCTACCCTTGTCTCTGTTTATGTTTTGGGTTTTCACAAATAACAAACACAACACCCTTACGCCTTATTATTTTGCACTTGGGACACATTTTCTTTACTGAAGGACGAACTTTCATATTTTCCCTATTTCTTTCTGTAGACGATCCGTCCCCGTTTAATGTCATATGGTGATATTTCCAGAGTGACAATATCTCCCGGCAACATCTTAATAAAATGCATCCGCATTTTCCCACTTACATGAGCAAGAACCTCATGTTTCTTTTCTCCAATTTCTATCTCTACACGAAACATAGCACTCGGAAGGGTTTCTTTAATAACTCCATCAATTGTAATTGGTTGTTCTTTAGCCATTATTTTTTATT
>NYYF01000029.1 GCA_002686675.1 Fidelibacterota bacterium | reverse complement strand
TCTTCTCAAGACTTTAATTCCTAATGGATTTTCCAACTGTTGCAACGACTTTTGAAAGCGTAGATTCTGCAAAGCATCCAAATTGTCCTGTAGTTTGTTTTCAAGCTCGGCTTGATTCATTTCGTTTAACTCACTTTTTTTCACAACGCTTAAAATCCCCTTCGTAAAACCATTCTCGTTTTAATTGGTAACTTATGAGCGGCAGAACGAAAAGCTTCCTCTGCTTCCTCTTTTGAAATGCCTTCCACTTCAAATAAGACTCTGCCGGGCTTCACATTCGCAACCCAATATTCAGGCGGCCCTTTCCCTTTTCCCATTCGTGTTTCTGCTGGTTTTTTTGTAATGGGTTTATCTGGAAATATTCGGATCCACATTTTTCCGATATTTCTAACCATTCGGGAAATTGTAATGCGCGCTGATTCAATTTGCCGCGCAGTAATCCAACCAGGCTCCACAGCTTTTAATCCAAAACTTCCAAAAGCAACATAATTACCTCGGGTGGCTATGCCACGACGATNNCCACGGTGATGTCTTCGATATTTACTTTTTTTTGGTTCTAACATTNTTCTTTAAACAGAAACCATTCCGTTACAGATCCANACTTTAATTCCAATGACNCCATAAGTCGTGTGAGANTCTGTGAATGCATAGTCAATATCAGCCCTCAGTGTNTGTAAAGGCACACTNCCACTCATAAACTTTTCACTTCGNGCTATTTCAGCGCCNCCCAGGCGACCAGCAACATTTATTCGNATTCCCTGTGCTCCCATTCGCATCGTAGATTGAATTGTTTTATTAACTACTCGTCGATAGGAAATTTTCTTTTTCAATTGGTGGGCTATGCTTGAACCAACTAGCGCAGCATTCATCTCCGGTCTTTTGACNTCTGAAATATTAACTTGGACATTATCCTTATCAGAAAGTTGTTTCAATTCTTTTTTTAAACGATTAACCTCTTCCCCACCCCTTCCGATAACAATTCCTGGACGGGCTGTGTGGATTAAAANAGTTACACCCTTGGAAGTTCGGGTAATATTGACTTGAGAAACACCCGCATTTGGAAGACGATGTTTCAAATACTTCCTTATCTTGACATCCTCCACCAATTCATTATGGAAAGACCCTTTATGTGCATACCAATTTGAATGCCATGCTTTATTCACAATTAACCTAAACCCCACTGGATGTGTTTTTTGACCCAATATATTCTCCTAATTTTTTTCNGTAGTAATCACAATTGTCAAATGGCTTGAAGGACGACGAATACGGGCAGCACGCCCCATTGCTGCCGCACGAAACCGTTTCATTGGTGGACCACCATTTACAAAAGTCTCCTTAATATCTAATGTTTCTGGATTGATATTTTCATCCATTTTTCCAACCATCAAATTTGCAACAGCTGATCTCAATGTTTTTTCAATGACATATGCCGCTTTCTCTTTTGAAAAATGCAAAATGTTTAAAGCAACACCTACTTTCTCTCCACGAATTGCATCCAGAGATTTCCGAATCTTACGCGGAGAAAAACGAATATATCGAGTAACAGCTCGAGCTTCCATTGTTTATTTACGATCTCCTGAGTGCATCCTAAATACCCTAGTGGGAGCAAACTCACCAAGTTTGTGTCCTACCATATTTTCATAAATATAGACCGGGATAAATTTATTTCCATTATGAATAGCTAATGTATGACCTACAAAATCAGGGGTAACCATTGATTGACGGGACCAGGTTTTAATNACCTTTTTCTTACCCTTATCGTTAATGNCTTGAATTTTCCTTATCAATTTAGGATCTACAAATGGNCCCTTTTTTATGGATCGTGCCATCCTACTTTCTCCTNTTAACAATNAAATCATTTGANTTCTTATTCCGATTCCTTGTTTTATATCCTTTTGTCGGCTTTCCCCAAGGGGTGGTTGGATGACGTCCTCCAGAAGATTTCCCTTCACCTCCACCCATTGGATGATCTACAGGATTCATGGCTACTCCCCGGACCTTTGGACGACGCCCAAACCACCGGGAACGACCAGCTTTTCCAGAAATAACTTGTTCATGAGCCCTATTTCCAACCTGTCCAATTGTTGCCCAACAGTTTTCACGGACCATTCGCATCTCACCAGAAGGTAATTTTAATGTAGTAAATCCGCCTTCATGAGCCATAATCTGTGCAGAAGCACCTGCACTCCTTGCTAACTGTCCACCGTTGCCATGAATCAATTCGATGTTATGAACAATCATCCCTGAAGGAATTACCTTTAATGGAAGTGCATTGCCAATTTTAAGCGGGGCAGTTTCACTTGCTAATATTGTATCATCCACTTTTAAACTAAATGGGGCAAGTATATANCGTTTTTCACCATCAGTATAATGAATGAGTGCAATGTAGGCAGATCGATTGGGATCATATTCGATCGTAGCAACTTTTCCAGGAACNTCAAACTTATTCCGTTTAAAATCAATGATTCGATATCGACGACGGTGACCACCACCCCGATGTCGGCAAGTAATTCTACCATTATTATTTCTTCCACCAGTTTTCCGCAATGCAATTGTTAGGTTTTTTTCAGGTTTATCAGTCGTTATATCCACAAAATCGGGACGTGTTGCAAAACGACTACCTGGTGTAACCGGTTTTAATGNACGAATTCCCATATCTATCCTGCTACCTCACCTTTNAGTAAATCAATGGTGAAGCCNTCCTTTAATGTTATCACGGCTCGTTTCCAATTTGATCGCCGACCTTGGGTTCGAATTACACGTCCNCCACTACGAACTGTAGTACGCTTATTTTTTCCTCTTCGTCTCATNGTAGCAACTTTTTTCACTTCAACGTCAAATTTATTTTGTATCGCTTTTTTAATTTCAATTTTGTTGGCTGATAAAGCAACCTCAAAAGCATANTTCCGTTGTGTCTCTTCTAAAAAACTCATTTTTTCAGTTAACAAAGGCCGAATAATTATTTCCCGATGATCATCCATAATACTAATTCTTCAATTGTTCATTTAACAACATTATTCCGGCTTTATCNAAAAGCAGAATATCATTATCAATTAAATCGTAAGTGCTGGCATGGTCAACTTTTATAATTGTTATATTCTTAAGATTTCGAACAGAAAGAAAAAGATTCTCATCCACTATTGCAGGAAGAACCGTGATTCTCTTCCCGGTTAGTTTCAAATCTTTAACAAGTTTATTGAACTGACTAGTTTTAGGATTATTGAATTTGAATTCATCTACTACAAAGATAGCACCCTCCGAAGCTTTACTGGACAGGACACTTTTCCGGGCTAATTGTCTCATTTTTCTGTTGATTGATTTTTTATAGGAATGAGGTTTTGGACCGAAGACCACCCCTCCTCCCTTCCAAAGAGGTGAACGAATTGTACCTGCCCTCGCAGCACCACGACCTTTCTGACGAAATGGTTTTCTTCCTCCCCCTCTAACCATACCACGACTTTTCGAAGCATGAGTGCCTTGATGCCGATTGGATAATTCAGCTAGAACAGCTTGATGTACAACATCCTCATTCGGCTGCATTCCAAAAATAGATTCATCTCCTATGATTTTGGATGTTCCTGATCCGTGTATTTTCAGTTCCATATTACTTGGCAATAGTTACTATTCTGTTATTTGCACCCGGAATAGATCCCCTCAATAATAGAAGATTCTTTTCCTTGTAAACTTTAACAACTTCAAGATTTTTAACGGTTACTTTTTTATTTCCATGGTGACCCGGCATACGCATCCCTTTGAACACTTTTGACGGCGAAGAAGCCTGCCCAATCGATCCAGGATGACGGAGATATTCAGTCTGACCATGTGTCTCTGGTTGCCTTTGGAAATTATGCCTTTTGATTACCCCTGCAAAACCAGCTCCCTTTGATGTTCCAGAAACATGAACATGATCTCCCACTTTAAACAATGAAACGTTGAATTCCTGGCCTTGTTTATATTCAAACCCGGGAACAATACCAAATTCCCTCAATATTTTTTTTGGCTGAACTCCAGCTTTTTTAAAATGCCCATTTAGTGGATTGTTTGAATGTTTTACTTTTCTTTGTCCATATCCAATCTGCACAGCTTCATACCCATCAGTTTTAACCGATTTCACCTGGGTAACAGTACAAGGTCCAGCTTCAATAACCGTAACTGGAATCATGGATCCAGATTCACCATAGATCTGTGTCATGCCTATTTTTTTACCAATCAAACCACGCATATTTATACCTTAATCTCAATATCTACACCAGCTGGAAGATCTAGTTTCATAAGCGCTTCAACGGTTTTAGGTGTAGAATTAAGTATATCCACTAATCGTTTATGAATCTTCGTTTGAAATTGCTCCCGTGACTTTTTATCTACATGTGGTGATCTCAAAACCGTATACACTGTCCGTTTTGTCGGTAATGGAATAGGCCCTGAAATAATGGCACCGGAAGATTTTGCTGTCTTAATAATTTTCTCCGTGGATTTATCCAGGATAATATGGTCATAAGCCCTTAGACCGATGCGGATAGTTTGTTTGGCCATATAATTTACCTTATTCGATAATTTCCGTCACTACACCAGCCCCAACCGTGTGACCACCTTCACGAATTGCAAAACGCAACTCCTTGTCCATGGCTATTGGGATAATTAACTCTATTGCCAACTCAACAGTATCACCAGGCATTACCATCTCCGTCCCCTCCGGCAATGTCGATACTCCTGTAACATCTGTCGTGCGAAAATAAAACTGAGGACGATATCCATTGAAAAATGGCGTGTGACGACCTCCTTCTTCTTTCTTCAAAACATAAACATTTGCCTTAAACTTCGTATGAGGAGTAATACTGCCTGGCTTTGCCAGAACCATTCCACGCTTTAATTCCTCCTTGTCAACACCACGAAGTAACAATCCCGCATTGTCTCCTGCCTGACCTTCATCCAATAACTTCCGGAACATCTCCACTCCAGTACAAACTGTCTTCTTGTGTGCACCCATCCCTATCATCTCTATCTCATCACTCACCTTCACTATACCACACTCAATCCGGCCTGTTCCTACAGTCCCACGCCCAGTAATACTGAATACATCCTCTACCGGCATCAAAAACGGCTTGTCAACATCACGTTGAGGTTCCGGCATAAAACTGTCACAGGCTGCTAATAATTCATCTAAACATTTGGTAGCAGCTTCATCAGTGGGACTATTCAATGCTGCTAATGCACTCCCCTTTATTATGGGCGTATCATCTCCAGGAAATTCATATTCATTTAATAAATCTCTTAACTCCATCTCTACCAAGTCAACTAACTCCGGGTCATCTACCTGGTCTGTTTTATTCATGAATACCACCATACTGGGAACATTCACCTGACGTGCCAACAGTACGTGCTCACGAGTCTGGGGCATGGGACCATCAGCAGCACTCACAACCAATATGGCCCCATCCATCTGTGCGGCTCCCGTAATCATATTCTTTATGTAATCCGCATGGCCAGGACAATCTACATGGGCATAATGACGGTTCTCTGTCTCATATTCCACGTGGGCCGTCTGTATCGTGATACCACGCTCACGCTCCTCAGGAGCGTTGTCAATCTGATCAAATGTCATGACCTCAGACATCCCAGAAGAAGACTGATGTAATGTGATCGCAGCTGTTAATGTTGTCTTCCCATGATCTACATGACCTATTGTGCCTATGTTTACATGGGGCTTTGTTCTCTCAAATTTTTCCTTTGCCATGTTAATCTCCTAATTATTTCCTTTATGCTCTTCCATGAACTTGCTCTATAATATTTTCCTGAATAGCGTGTGGCACCTTTTGATGGTATGAAAATTCCATATGAAATACTGCTCTTCCCTGAGTCAAGGATCGCAAATCGGTTGCATATCCAAACATCTGGCTCAAAGGTACACTCGCATTGATTGTCTGAGCATCTTTCCGTTGGTTCATTCCATCAACTTTACCTCTTCGAGAATTTATATCTCCCATTACTTCACCAAGATATTCTTCAGGAGTCACAACCTCAACCCTCATTATCGGTTCTTTCAGAACAGGATCAGCTTTCCGGCAAGCATCTTTAATNGCCATTGATCCAGCTATCCTGAAAGCGATTTCAGATGANTCAACATCATGGTATGATCCAAAAANCAGNTCTACCCGTATATCTTCAAGAGGATATCCTGCTAAAATCCCTCCCNTCAGANCTTCACGAATNCCTTGATCTACAGAAGANATAAATTCTCGAGGGATTGCACCCCCTACAATCTTATTCTCAAAATGATACCCCTTACCTGATTCATTCGGCTGAACATTTATTACAACATGACCGAATTGACCTCTCCCACCAGATTGCTTTACAAATTTTTTATCTATTTTTTCTACAGCTTTGGTGATTGCTTCAATATAAGCTACTTGCGGAGTTCCCACNTTCGCCNGTACTTTGAATTCTCTTAAAAGNCGTGCAATTAGAATTTCGAGATGAAGCTCCCCCATACCTGCAATGATCGTCTGTCCTGTTTTTTCATTAAATGATACCTGAAATGTCGGGTCTTCCTCACTTAACTTTACTAATGCATTTGAAAGCNCATCCTGATCGGNNTTACTTACTGGTTCAACGGANACCTCAACAACCGGTTCGGGAAAATCCATAGACTCTAATNTAATTGGGGATTTCTCATCGCATAACGTATGCCCCGTATTAGCACGTTTCAGGCCAACAACTCCCACTATTTGACCTGCNGAGACTTCATTCAATTCTTCTCTTTTGTTCGCATGCATTTGTAATATTCGACTAATTCGTTCACGTTTACCAATATTGGGATTATACACATAGGACCCTTTTTTTAGTAAACCAGAATACACTCTTAAATAAGTCAACCTTCCTACATAAGGATCTGTCATGATTTTAAAAGCAAGGGCGCTAAATGGTGCTTTTTCGTTTGTTTCTCTAGATAATTCAATATCCGAATTTTTTGGGTCAATTCCATTTACAGCAGGTATATCCAAAGGCGAGGGGAGAAAATCAATAACAGCATCGAGCAATCTTTGTATCCCTTTGTTTTTAAATGCTGACCCACAAAAAGTGGGGACGAACGTATTGTCTAGACAACCTCTTCGCACAGCTGCTTTAATTTCATCTACAGAAATCTCTTCGTNTGAAAGGTACTTTTCCATCAAATGCTCGTCATAGGTAGCGGTTTCTTCGATAAGATGATGCCTCCACTTATTNGCCTCTTCCAGCAAATCGTTTGGAATGTCTCTATATTCAAACCGGACTCCCAAACTTGATTCATTATAAAGAATAGCTTTCATTGATAAAAGGTCAATGATACCATTAAANAGTTCACCNTCACCAATAGGNAGAGTTAACGGTAGTGGATTTGCTTTAAGTCGGGANCTCATCATCTCTATAACATGAAAAAAATCTGCACCAACCCTGTCCATTTTATTAACAAAAGCAATTCGAGGTACATCATATTTATCCGACTGTCGCCAGACTGTCTCACTTTGGGGTTCAACACCCCCAACAGCACAGAATACAGCGATTGCCCCATCAAGCACTCGCAAGGAACGTTCAACTTCAATAGTAAAATCTACATGACCAGGGGTATCAATAATATTAATTCGATGGTTTTCCCAGATGGCGGTTGTGGCAGCAGAAGTAATTGTAATACCACGCTCTTTCTCAAGATCCATCCAATCCATAGTTGCCCCACCCTCGTGAACTTCTCCTATTTGATGAGTACGACCAGTATAATAAAGNACACGTTCTGTTANAGTTGTTTTACCNGCATCAATGTGAGCCATTATCCCAATATTACGAACTTGTCCAAGAGATATCTTTTTCATTATCTCCCTCGCCTCGGCCGTCCAAAATGNGCAAATGCCTTGTTCGCTTCTGCNATGCGGTGAGTATCATCTTTTTTCTTTACNGCTCCTCCTTCATTGTTAGCGGCAGAGATCAACTCTGCTGCTAACCTTTCTGCCATCGGTTTTCCGCCACGACCTTTGGCGGAATTAATCAACCAATGGGATGCCAAAAAATACTGCCGATGTTTAGGGATTTCAATTGGTACCTGATATGTAGCTCCACCAATACGCTTTGATTTAACCTCCAACAGAGGAGCAGAGTTTTCTACAGCTTCATGGAATACTTCAAACCCTTTTGTTTTTGTTTTTTTCTGAATAATATCCATTGCTCCATAAAATATTTTTTCTGCGACCCCTTTTTTACCACGCTTCATCAAATAATTAACAAATTTGGCGATTTGCAAATCATTATAGACGGGATCAGGTAAAATTTTGCGTTTTTCTGGTCTTCTTCTTCTCATGACAATTAAGACTTGGGATTTTTTGCCCCATAACGGGAACGGCTTGTTTTCCGATCAGCAACCCCTGACGTGTCCAAGACTCCCCGGATTACATGATAACGAACCCCCGGAAGATCTTTTACACGGCCACCTTCGATCAGTACAATGGAGTGTTCTTGAAGATTATGTCCTTCTCCAGGAATATAGGCNGCTACTTCGATACCATTAGTCAATCGAACACGGGCAACCTTTCTCAATGCAGAATTGGGTTTTTTTGGAGTTGTAGTATAGACTCGTGTACACACCCCTCTTTTCTGAGGATTCCCTTTTAAAGCCGGAGTTTTGTTTTTCTTAAAAACTCGGGCTCTTCCTTTTTTTACTAATTGGTTTATCGTCGGCATAGCAATTCAGTTAAAGCTAATAAATGTATTCAATAACATATAGAAGAGTCAATTTATTTTTTCCCCTAAACACTTTTTTCTGCTACCTCCAAAACAGGGTCTTTTGATCGATCTTTATCGCCACCAACAAGAATATCTTGTAATTCTGGGAAACCAGTTCCAGCAGGAATAAGTCGACCTATTGTAACGTTTTCTTTCAAGCCACGAAGATAATCTGTTTTNCCGGAGGTAGCTGCATTTGTCAACACCCGTGTCGTTTCTTGAAAAGAGGCAGCAGATAAAAAACTTTCTGTATTTAGTGATGCCCGAGTAATACCCATCAACAGGGGTTCAAACGTTGCCGGTTTCGGTTTCCGAGACTTAACAGATTTTTTACCTTCTTCTTTCAACNTACTATNAATCTCCCTTAATTCCTTTTTATCGATTAAAGTTTCCTCTTCAAAGTCTGAATCACCAGGTTTGGTAACTACTGCCATTTGAGAAAGCCTGTTATTTTCTTCAAAAAAGTCCCAACGATCCACTCGCTCAGATTCAAGAAGATCACTGTCTCCTGAATCAGTTACACAAACTTTTTTCATCATTTGACGGACGATAACTTCAATGTGTTTATCATTTATTCCTACCCCTTGCAAACGATATACCTCTTGTATTTCATTGACGAGATATTCCCTCACTGCATCAGCACCCAAAATATTCAAAATATCAACTGGAGAAGTTGCGCCTTCACAAAGTGGAGTTCCTGCTGTGATGAAATCCCCTTCATGTACAATGACATGTTTTCCATAAGGAATATTATATGACTTATATTCCTGGTCAGCACCTTCAATCCGTATTTTCCGAATACCGCGCTTTGTCCCCATAAATTTAACAGTTCCATTGATTTCAGTCACTACAGAAGGATTGGCCGGAATCCTTGCCTCAAATAATTCTGCCACCCTGGGCAATCCCCCCGTAATATCACGGGTTTTCCCAATATCCTTTTGAATTTTTACTATTGTTTGCCCTCGTGTAACCTTATTACCCTCCGATACAACCAAAGTCGCTTTAACGGGTAAAATTGTTCCTCCCGATAATGTTTCACCTTTTTTATTTACAATTTCAACATGAGGATTCAAATTTCGATTCTTCGATTCCACAATTACCATTTGTTTTTTACCACTTTCAACCGCTTCTACTTGATAAGTTTCCTTCTCATAAAGATCTTTCAATTTAATATATCCTGTCTGCTGAGCAAGGATTATGTCTGTGTAAGGGTCCCACTGAAAAAGAGTTGTATTTGGTTTTATATTTTCCCCTGCACCAACTAACACATTTGCACCATAGGGAATGTTATACTCTGACTTAATTTCGTCTTTTGATTTCTTTGGATCTGTAATAAAAATCTTCGCATGTCGAACCATACATTTTGTTACTTTATTCCCAATCTCGTCTTTTGTATCAGCTGAATCATAATTATCAGAAAATTTTACTCTGCCACCGATTTTTATTTTCATTTCTGATTTCTCAATAATTCGAGTCGCAGTACCTCCAATATGAAAAGTCCTTAGTGTTAATTGAGTCCCAGGCTCTCCAATGCTTTGAGCTGCTTGAATTCCAACTGCTGTGCCAATATTAACTAGATTGTGAGTAGAAAGATTCCAGCCATAGCATTTCGCACAAACTCCTCTATGTGTTTCACAAGTCAAAACAGATCTTATTCGAATGTTTTTTATTCCTTGTTCAGAAAATATTTTTGATTCCTTTTCATTCAGAACTGTTCCTTCTGAAATTATTACCTCACCATCAACAATAAGATCATCTACAATAGTTCGACCCATAACCCGATCTGCTAAAGGTTCAATTATTTCCTCACCCTCTTTTAAATCAGAGATGAGAATTCCATTTATTGTTTTACAATCTTGCACAGTAATAACCACATCTTGGGAAACATCCACTAGTCGTCGTGTAAGATAGCCTGCATCAGCTGTTTTTAGAGCAGTGTCAGCAAGACCTTTTCGGGCGCCATGGGTTGATATAAAGTACTCCATAACCGAAAGTCCTTCTTTGAAATTTGAAGTAATAGGAGATTCAATAATCTCTCCTTTTTCCCCAGTCATGGATTTTTTAGGCTTAGCCATGAGACCCCGCATACCTGCTAATTGCTTGATTTGGTCTTGACTTCCTCGTGCACCAGAATCTGCCATCATAAATACCGGATTAAATCCATCGCTATCTTTTGCAAGTTCTTCCATCATTGATCCTGCAACACGGTTTGTAGCATGAGTCCATACATCAATCACTTTATTGTATCGTTCACCATCCGTCAGAATATGTTTATCAAATTTATTTTGTATTATGCCAACTTCTTTAAAAGCATGGTTAATTATTTCTTCTTTTTTCTTAGGAATTAATATGTCGCCAATAGAAATGGAACTGCCACTTTTTGTGGACATTTCAAATCCAAGTTTCTTTAAATCATCCAAAAATTTGACGGTTCTCTTATTTCCGGTTATTAAAAATATCTGATTGACAAGTGTTCCCAATTTCTTACTTGTGACAATATCATCCATATATTCCATTTCCTCTGGCAAAATGGAGTTAAAAATTATTCTACCAACCGTAGTATCTTTATACCACTTGCCCTTGTGACGTACATGTACAATAGCATGTAATCCTGCTGAATTATTCTCATAAGCAAGGAGTGTTTCAGAGAATGATCCAAAATTCTTCCCTTCCCCTTTTTCACCCTTCCTTGGACGGGTAAGATAATAACAACCTAAAACCATATCCTGAGAAGGAATTGCAATTGGTTTCCCATTTGCAGGATGAAGAATATTATGACTTGACAACATTAATACTCGCGCTTCCATTTGGGACTGCAAAGAAATTGGAATATGAACTGCCATCTGGTCTCCATCAAAATCTGCATTAAATGCAGCGCAAACAAGAGGATGGACTCGAATTGCCTTTCCATCTACAAGAACAGGTTGAAATGCCTGAATTCCCAAACGATGTAAGGTGGGAGCTCGGTTTAGAAGAACTGGATGATCTTTTACCACAAATTCTAACACTTCATATACAATTGACTCGCGATTATCTATCATGGTCCTAGCACTTCGTGGTGTCTGCGTGTACCCACGCTCGATAAGAGCCCTGAACATATGTGGTTTAAACAGCTCCAAAGCCATATTTTTAGGAAGTCCACATTCGTGGAGCTGCAATTCAGGCCCTACGACAATTACCGACCGACCTGAATAGTCAACTCGTTTCCCTAAAAGATTTTGACGAAATCGGCCTTGTTTACCTCGTAACATATCCGAAATAGATTTTAAAGGACGGCGTGTCCCACTCCTGATTGCAGTTTTCCTTCGATTATTATCAAATAAAGCATCCACAGCCTCCTGCAACATTCGCTTTTCATTTCTAAGAATAACATCCGGTGCTTTTATATCCATTAGCTGTTTCAACCGATTATTACGAATGATAATTCTTCGATAAAGATCATTAAGATCACTGGCTGCAAATCTCCCACCTTCAAGAGGAACTAATGGCCGAAGTTCCGGTGGAATAACAGGTAATACAGAAATCACCATCCATTCCGGTTTATTCACATCTTTTTTGGAGTGATCAAATAAAAACTCTTTAATGACCATAAGTCGCTTCAGCGCATCCTGTTTTTTCTGCTTGGATCGAGTGGATTTCACTATATCCAATTGCTGTTGCTTTAACTCAGACATATTTAATCTCGCCAGCGCTTCTTTCGTTGCTTCCCCACCCATTGCGGCATAGAAATGATCCTCATTATCTTTTTCCTCATCTGAAACAGCAAAATATCCATATTCTTTTTCTAAGTCAAAATATTCTTCTTCACTTAGAGTCTCGAATGGTTGACGACCACTTTTCCCTGGATCAATAATCAGATAATTTTCATAATAGATAACCCGTTCTAATTCCCGTGTACTGAGACCCAATAAATAACTTAATTTGCTTGGAATAGATTTCAAATACCAAATATGAATAACAGGAACCGCCAAGGTGATGTGTCCCATTCTGTCTCGTCGAACTTTCTTTCGAGTAACTTCAACTCCACATCGATCGCAAATAATCCCTCTATACCTAATGCCTTTATACTTTCCACAATGACATTCATAATCTTTCACTGGCCCGAATATCTTCTCACAAAATAGTCCATCTTTTTCTGGTTTATATGAACGATAATTTATTGTCTCCGGCTTGATTATTTCACCATAAGAGCGAGCTAAAATCATTTCCGGGGAAGTCAGATTAATAGTTATTGATGAATATTTTTTTGTAGTATCAATTGTCGTTTTTTGGATATACGTCAAATCTAAACTCCCTTAGTTTAATTCTACATTTATACATAACCCTTGAAGCTCCTTAATAAGGACACTGAAGGATTCGGGTGAGCCTGGTTGTGGCATGTCTTCACCCCTTACGATGGAATTATACACTTTAGAACGACCATCCACATCATCCGATTTCACCGTTAATATTTCCTGCAAGAGATGGGCGGCACCATATGCTTCCAATGCCCACACTTCCATTTCCCCAAAACGCTGACCTCCAAACTGAGCTTTTCCACCCAGTGGTTGCTGTGTGATGAGAGAGTATGGACCGGTTGAACGGGCATGCATTTTATCATCAACCATATGATTGAGTTTCATCATATAAATATTTCCGACCGTAACGGGATTTTCAAATGATTCGCCAGTCCGGCCATCAATAAGCTTGGTTTTACCAGAAATAGAAAATCCTGCTTTCTCAAGTTCCGCTTCTACCTCCTTTGGAGTAGCACCATTAAATGCAGGTGTTTTGTATTTTATTCCGAGGGCCTCTCCAGCTCTCCCAAGCATTGTTTCGTAAAGTTGGCCTAAATTCATACGGGAAGGTACACCCAATGGACTCAGTATAATATCTACAGATGTGCCATCTTCCAGAAAAGGCATATCTTCTTCTGGGATTATTGCTGCAATGACACCTTTATTTCCATGTCTTCCTGCAACTTTATCCCCAATTTGAATTTTCCGTTTATTCGCAATAAATACCTTCGCTAACTTTAAAATACCCGGCTGAAGCTCATCGCCAATTCTGAGATTAAATATTTCTTTTTCCAAGTGTTCTTCAATTTTTTTCCACTCTTTTCGGAAAGTTTTCCAAACAATTTTTATTTTTCTCCACTGACTTTTATTATCGATCCACTGTGTGTCCTGTACTAACTGTTCAAAATCATACCCTTTTAATCTTTTTTCTGTTAGTTTAGTCCCTTTTTTAATGATGGTTCGGTCATTAGTAATATCACGGATACCGAAAGAAACTTGATTTTTCAACAAACTGAATAGCACTGCATCACGTGTTTGTTTTAAGCGTTTTTTGTCTTCACG
>NYYF01000028.1 GCA_002686675.1 Fidelibacterota bacterium | reverse complement strand
TAAAACCTCCCGATGCTCCCCCGAGGGCTTTTCCTAAGGTTGATGTGATTATATCAATTTTCTTCAACACACCATTATATTCACCGGAACCCCGACCAGTCTTTCCTACAAATCCTGTGGCATGGGAATCATCCACCATAACCATGGCATCATACTCTTCTGCCAATGACACAATTTTATCTAATTTAGCGATAGTTCCATCCATGGAAAAGACCCCATCCGTTGCAATAAGCCTAAGACGTGCATTTTTTGCCTCCTTCAACTTTTCTTCTAAGTCTAGCATATCACTGTTTGCGTACCTGTATCGCTGAGCTTTACAAAGACGAATACCGTCAATGATCGATGCATGGTTCAGCGTATCACTTATAACAGCATCTTCTGTACTGAGAATAGTTTCAAACAGGCCGCCGTTTGCATCAAAACAACTAGTGTATAATATAGTGTCATCTGTACTTAAAAAAGTGGAAATGGTCTTTTCCAGATCCTTGTGTAAATCCTGTGTGCCGCAAATAAATCGTACTGATGCCATCCCGAATCCATACTGATCCAGCGCTTGTTTTGCGGCAGAAATCACGTTTGGATTGTTTGCAAGACCCAGATAATTATTTGCACAAAAATTTAATACTTCACCGCCTTCAACCGTGGAAATTTCAACATCCTGGGGCGTGGTAATTGTCCGTTCAGTTTTATATAAACCTTCCTGCCGGATTTGCGAAAGAGTATCTTTGTATATATGTTTTGTTTTTTTCATCTTTTGCAAAATCTGTCGATTATTAAGAGTTTCGATGTTCTTTTTAAGATTCCCAATCTAATATCACCTTGCCGCATTGACCGGATTCCATGATATCAAATCCATCCTGAAATCTATCAATGGGAAAGTGGTGTGTGATAACTTTAGATATATCAAGACCGCTTCTCAGCATTTGTGTCATTTTATACCACGTTTCGAACATTTCTCTACCATAAATCCCCTTGATATGAAGACCTTTAAAAATAATATCGTCCCAATTAATTTGCGTGGATTTTGGAAGAATCCCGAGCAAAGCAATTTGTCCACCATGATACATATTTTGAAGCATATCATTGAACGCACCCGGAGCACCTGACATTTCCAACCCGATATCAAATCCATTTGACATCCCCAGTTCTTTGATCGCATCTTTAATACTATCATGGGTGACATTCAGTGCCATGGACGCCCCCATTTTTTTTGCCAGTTTCAAGCGGTAGTCATTCACATCTGTAATCACTACATGACGGGCTCCTACAAAATTGCAAATTGCGACTGCCATAATTCCAATCGGCCCTGCTCCTGTAATGAGCACATCTTCTGCGACCATTTCGAAAGAAAGAGCAGTATGTGTTGCATTACCAAACGGGTCAAAACAGGCAGCAATATCTGATGAAATCTCCGGATGGAGAGGCCACACATTTCGTTCGGGTATAACAAGATATTCTGCAAAAGCACCATTTCTGTTGATTCCGATTCCGACAGTCTTATGACATAGGTGTCGTTTCCCTGCCCGACAATTCCGGCAGTACCCGCAGGTAATATGTCCTTCGCCAGATACCCGATCTCCTTTTTTGTAATGGGTTACCCCGGGACCAATTGCCTGAACAACTCCCGAAAATTCATGTCCGGTAACCAATGGAGTTTTAATGGTTCTCTCTGCCCATTCATTCCATTGATAAATGTGGAGATCTGTTCCACAAATAGCAGTCTTTTGAATCCGGATTAATACATCGTTTGTATCAACTTCTGGAATTGGGACATCTTCTAGCCAAATACCCTTTTCAGGACTTTTTTTAATCAGTGCTTTCATTAAAATGGAAATTAATTTTTTGGACAACCTCTATAAAGAATTTACTTCTGCCCTGACTAGTGTACAAATAAATCAATATGATTCCTTCTGGTAGAATGATTTGGAGGATGCATCTTGTTTTCACAACTGTCTTTCCAGTAAATTTCGATTCATTTTTCAAACAAATTTTATGTCACATATTTTCTCCCTAGTCAATCAAAAAGGAGGGGTGGGTAAAACCACGTCCGCGGTGAATATTGCTGTTGGTTTAGCAGTTACGGAATGTAAGACTCTTCTTGTAGACTTAGATCCCCAATGTAATTCAACCATGGGAATCGCTAATCTTACCAAGGATATATCTGCGACTATATATGATGTATTAATTCGGGGAACTTCAATTAATAAAGCTATTACACATACAGAAATTGAATACCTTGATTTAATCTCTTCCACCAATGATTTAGTCGGTGCAGAAGTTGAACTTGTGAGCATCATGGCAAGAGAATATCAACTCCAATCGTTTTTGAAAAAACTGCAAAACAAATATGATTATATTATCATCGACTGTCCACCATCCCTGGGATTGCTTACCATCAATGCACTGGCAGCTTCTGATTCAATCATCATTCCTATTCAGTGCGAATATTATGCTCTGGAAGGTCTTGGCCAACTCCTAAATACCATTCGACTCATTCAGAAACATATCAATCCAAACTTGGTTATTACTGGTGTTCTTTTAACAATGTACGATAGGCGGCTAAACCTTTCTAATGAAGTAACTGAGGAAGTAAAAAGTTATTTTGAAGACAAATTGTTTGAGACAGTGATTCATCGTAACGTCCGTCTTGGTGAAGCTCCCAGTTTTGGGAAACCTGCTCTTTTGTATGATGCGAATTCAACGGGAGCCAGAAATTATATGAATTTAATTGAGGAGATACTGGAACGTGTCAAATAAACGATTGGGAAAAGGTTTAGAAGCCCTGATTCAACCGTATAGCGCCGAAAAGATTCCGGACCACCATGGGGTGGATAAAATCTCCATTCGTTCCATCAAACCTAATCCCCATCAACCAAGGCAGAAATTTGACGAAACTTCCCTGGAAGAACTCACAGCATCTATTAAGGAAAAGGGGATCCTGACTCCAATAACAGTGCAAAAAATAGGTAATCAGTTTATTCTCATCGCAGGCGAAAGAAGGTTGCGCGCCTCCAGAAAAGCCGGACTGAAAAAAATCCCGGCTTATATTATTGATGTGGCCGATGATGCAGAGATGGTCGAGATGGCACTGATTGAAAATATTCAAAGAGAAAACCTTAACCCAATTGAAGAAGCAGAAGCATACATCTATTTAAACAATAGATTCAAATTGTCCCAGGAGAAAATTGCAAAATCGGTAGGAAAGAAACGAGCGACCATTTCCAATTCCTTACGGCTCTTAACCCTCCCTAGAGAGATCAAAGAGAGCATTCGAAATGGGAGGCTGTCTGCCGGACATGGCCGTGCAATTTTAATGATGAAAACACATAATTCAATGATTGGACTTTGGAAGAAAATTATCAAGGGGAAAATGAGCGTACGCGCTGCAGAAGATTGGGCCAAAGAGAAAACTTCAAAAAAACTAGAGTTGAGAAAAAAGGTTATTAGAAAAGTAAGTCCTCAAATCAAAAGACTTGAGAATGAGTTGATATCAATTTTGGGTACCAAGGTTCGAATAATTTACAAGAGAGGAAGCGGTTCCATTGAGGTCAGCTATTTTTCAGATGATGATCTGGAAAGAATCACTGAAATGATTCGTTCCCTCGAATAGATGAGCCCATCGAAATTTACAGTCATTCTCATCCCGGATAGTGATGATCGGAATCGGCAGTTTTCTGTCCGATATGTTTGGCTTTGGTCTTTGGTTCTCTTGGTTGTATTAATCATCATTGGAGTGATTGGATTTGGAATTTATTCAGTGCCAAAACTAAAAGATTATCAAGCCATGCAAGAAAAATATGATAAAACAGTGACAGAGCGGGTAACTGTAATGAATCTCATGGATGATCTTCAAAGAATGAAATATATGGATAGACAAATCCGTAAATCCCTGGGTACTGATCTTGCTTTGATTCAAAAAACAACAAATACTGAAGAAATGTCTCAAAATATCCATCTGGATAACAGCGAAAACCTTCCTATTAGTTATATGGAAAATGTTCCCTCCCAGATACCAGTCGAAGGTTTTGTCACTCAACGAATGAATACGTCAGCATTTTTCCTAGATCAAAATCATTATGGAATTGACATAGCTGCAGTGGAGGGGAAACCAGTTTTAGCTTCAGCTTCCGGATTTGTTGTATTTTCAGATTGGACCTACGACATGGGGAATGTAGTAATTCTTTACCACGGAGATGGTTATTTTACCCACTATGGCCATCACCAAAATAATATAAAAAAACAAAGGGATATTGTGGAGCGGGGGGATGTTATTGCTCTGGTTGGCAGTACAGGAATCACGACCGGACCTCACCTGCATTTTGAGATTTGGAAAGAAGGAAAAGTCTTGGATCCTCTGAAATTTTTCCCGGGTTACACTAAAACTGACGTAAGTCCTCAGTACCATGAACAAAATTAACTTTAAAAATATCCATTCCATGATTGGCGCTGATGCAATTATTCATGGGAATATAGAACTAAGTGGCGGGTTGATTGTTTACGGAAAGATTTTTGGAACCATTACAACAGAAGGACCAATTCGTGTAGCAAAAAATGGAAGCGTGTTGGGTGATATCATTGCTAGTGATATTTATATCGGAGGAAAGGTAGAAGGAAATGTGATTGTTAAAGACAAGGCTGTTCTTGGAAGTCTCTCAACTCTGCTTGGAGATTTGACTTATAAACACCTTTTAATTGAGGAAGGGGCACAGTTTAAGGGAAAATGCGAATTGGTTAGTTCAGTGAGTGATAGTATAGAAGATTAGGATTAGGAGAAAGGATTAGGAATAATATCGCATCTTTATTTCCCCTCTCTTGCCATTGACTCTCCTGAAAGAAACCATAATAATTCGATGAAATCTGACCAAAATAATTCTTGGAGCAATTCTTTCCGTTATATGCAAAAAATCCTTAGGGAAAGCGGTCCTGCAGCCGCCGCTTCCTATTCCCTGATAGGAGCAGTTTTATTATTAGGGGGTCTTGGATATCTCTTGGATAAATATCTGAATACCAGACCGTGGTTACTTTTGGTAGGACTTTTGCTGGGCCTTGCAGTGGGATTTTACGAATTAATAAAGGTAGTTTTTGGTTCTCCAAAGAAGTGAAGTTTATCATTTATCTATCCTTTTTTTCCTTAGGATCTTGGGGACTCGCTGCAGGATTTTTCTTCCCAGATGTTCGTTGGGAAATGTTTCTGGGGATGATCGCACCATTAACAGTTGGTGTATGTACAATTATCTATATTACATCTATATATACAAAAACACCTAAAAGAACTACTAATGCAATGACAAAAGCTTTTATGGTCAAAATAATATTTTATGGGACCTATTTTATATATATTTTAACTTTTTACACTTTCAATCCAGTGCCTTTTGTAATTAGCTTTGTTTGCTATTTTATAACGCTTCACATTAGTGAGGCATTATTTTTTAAATCCATTTTTAAGTAGATAAAAATTACATCATTAAATGAGTACAGCTGCTGAGCAGAGCCACTCCGCTGGTGGAAGTGTATTAGACCAAGTTGGCGACAACATAATCCACCACGTTTCCAATAGTTCATTAGACCATCCTTTAATCCATTTCCCCCACATTTTCGGCATTGATTTATCTGTCACCAAGCATGTGCTTATGTTGTGGATCGTTGCTGTTTTAGTTGCTTGTTCAGTTATAATACCTATTAGAAAATATTTACAACAAGATAAACCTCAACCAAAAGGGTGGATGAATGTAATAGAGGCAGTTGTAAAGTTCATTCGTGATTCGATAGTTCAACCAAATGTCGGCTCAAGGCATGTAGATACATGGGCACCCATAATTCTGACCTTTTTCTTTTTCATCCTTTTTGCAAATGGCATAGGACTATTGCCCATTTTTGATATTTTAGGAGCATTTAATAGATTTATTTTAGATATTCATGCACCACCACCTGGAGTTGAAGACCACAACTTTATTAATAGTCTGTTACATGGAGGCGCAACGGTGACAGGAAATTTTAACGTAACTGCTGGCCTGGCAACGATCACCTTCTTTGCAATAATGGTTGCTGGATCCCGCACTCATGGGTTTATTAATCATTGGAAAAATTTAGCACCACACGGATTGGCTTGGCCAGTATATATCATTCTGATCCCAATAGAAATTATCGGAATGTTTGTGAAACCTTTTGCATTAACCATGCGATTAGCAGCAAACATGACCGGTGGACATATCGCAATCCTAGCAATTTTGTCTTTCATGGCTATTTTTGCTGATATGTTTCATAGCACTGTTACAGGGATAAGCGTAGCTCTTTTCTCAATTCCAATGGCTACAGCTATTTCAGGTTTAGAGATTATCGTCGTTTTAGTACAGGCATATGTTTTCACACTATTGTCTGCTGTATTTATCGGTATGGCAATAAATGTACATCATTAATCAATAATAATAAGGAGAATCATAAGATGGAAAATCTTCATTTGTTTGGAGTAGGACTTGGTCTAGGACTCATCGTAATCGGTGCCGGACTTGGTATTGGCCGTTTGGCAGCTGCTGCTGCAGAAGGTATTGCCCGGCAGCCAGAAGCTTCAGATAAGATCACGGGTGCCGTTAATCTGCCCCTGTTCTTACTTGAAGGTGTGGCAATTTTGGGTGAAGTATTTGCTCTTTTAATTGTATTGATGAAATAATTACCTAAAAAGGATATTTCATGAATAACCCTTTAGTCCAGCTTGATCCGGGACTATTTGTCTGGACCATACTGACATTTTTATTGCTTTTGTTTGTTTTGGCAAAATTCGCCTGGAAACCACTTTTAAAAATGTTAAAAGACAGAGAAGAGTTAATTCGATCTTCTCTGGAAGATGCTGAAAAAGCGAAGGAAGAATTGGAAAGATTAAATGCTGAAGGTGAAGCAATTGTAAATCAAGCTCGATCAGAAGCCCAAACCATTTTATCTGAAGGAAAAGCAGCGGCAACAACGTTAAAAGAAGAAACTTTGGCTGGAGCAAAAGAGCAGGCGAAAAATATTATCAGTGAAGCTGAAAAACAAATAAATGTTGAAAAAGATAAAGCCATAAATGAAATTAAAAGTGAAGTGGTAAACTTATCTTTAAACATTTCAGAAAAGCTGATAAACAAAAACCTGTCTCCGGAAGATAATAAAGCATTAATTGATGAATCATTAAGTAATGTGAAGGAATATGAGGCTTAATTCAAGAGCCAAAAAACTGGCGGTTATATTGCTTCAATCAGCGAAAGAAAGCAATAAAGCTCAAGAAGTTCATGTATCTTTAAAGAAAATTATTTTGTTATTAAGAAAAGATGCACGATTCAGACTGCTTTTATTGTCAAAGCGTATTTCAATTGAAAAAAAAACCACTATCTTGAGAAATGTACTCGATCATTATGTAGATCAATTAGTTATAGAATTCTTAGGTATAATTTCAAAAGAATTTTCTTTGGAGCTGGTTAAACACGTTTTTAAGGTATACGAAGACTTGTATAAAAAAGAAGACGGTATCGTATTTGTAACAGCTCATCTCGCGCATACATTAGATGATAGTGAAATTGAAAAATTGCAAAATAAGCTTGAATCTTCATTAAATAAAAAAACAGAATTGAATATAGAAGTAAGCCGTGAGCTTCTGGGAGGAATTAAACTTCGTATAGAAAATACATTCCTGGATGCTTCTGTGAAAAACCAGATGAATCGTTTACGGGAAAATTTATTGCAATCCTAATATCAAGGAAAATATATGAAAATTAAAACGGACCATATTACAGATTTATTACGACAACAAATTGAACAGTTTGATGTTTCAATCGATGTTGCAGAAGTTGGTGAGGTGCTTGAAGTTGGTGACGGAGTTGCTCGCGTAAGTGGACTGGAAAATGTCATGAGTTCCGAATTGGTCGAGCTACCTAATGGTGTATTTGGCATGGCCCTGAATCTTGAGGATGACAATGTTGGCCTGGTACTTTTTGGTGAAAGTAGCAAAATAAAAGAAGGTGATCTGGCAAAACGTACAGAACGCGTTGTAGAAGTCCCTGTTGGTGATTGTATGCTGGGTCGTGTTGTTAATCCATTAGGTCACCCTATGGATGGAAAGGGCCCCATTGATGCTACAGAGCACTTACCAATTGAAAGAAAGGCTTTGGGCGTTATGCAGCGTCAACCTGTCAAGCAGCCTTTGCAAACAGGAATCAAAGCGATTGATTCTATGATTCCCATTGGCAGAGGTCAACGTGAGTTAATTATTGGTGATCGCCAAACGGGTAAAACTGCCATTGCAATAGATACAATCATTAATCAGGGATATACACATCAGACAGACGATCCAGTATATTGCATTTACGTTGCAATTGGTCAAAAAGCTTCAACTGTCGCAGCTATTACTGCTGAACTGGATGCAAATGGCGCTATGGAGTACACTACTATTGTAGCAGCAAATGCATCTGACCCGGCTCCGATGCAGTATATTGCTCCTTATTCCGGGTGTGCCATGGGTGAGCATTTTCGTGATAATGGCAAACATGCTTTAATTATTTATGATGATTTATCAAAACAAGCTGTTGCTTATCGCCAAATGTCGTTAGTACTGCGCCGTCCTCCGGGCCGTGAAGCTTTCCCGGGCGATGTATTCTATTTGCACAGCCGACTCTTGGAGAGGGCTTCTAAACTCTCTGAAGATTTAGGTGGTGGAACATTAACAGCATTACCAGTGATAGAAACACAAGAAGGCGATGTTTCTGCCTATATCCCCACAAATGTAATCTCAATTACGGATGGTCAGATTTATTTGGAAACAAACCTGTTTAATTCTGGTGTTCGCCCGGCCATTGACGTTGGATTGTCAGTTTCCAGGGTTGGTGGTAATGCCCAGATTAAAGCAATGAAAAGTGTTGCGGGTACTCTCAGGTTAGATCTTGCTCAATTTCGGGAATTGGAAGCTTTTGCTAAGTTTGGATCAGATTTGGATAAAGCAACACAAGCCCAGCTTACTCGTGGTGAGCGAATGGTTGAAATTTTAAAGCAGAATCAATATGTTCCTATGGATGTTGCCAAACAAATTGCCATTATCTTTGCCGGAACAAAAGGCCTTTTGGATGATGTTCCTGCAAATCAAGTCAATGAATTTGAAACAGGATTATTTGACTATCTGGACGCAAATAACGCAAAAGAATTAAATGCGATTACTACTGAAGGAAAAATCAGTGAAAAAGTAGAAAAAAATCTGAATGAAGCCGTAGCCTCCTTTAAAGGAGGCTTTATCACCTAATAATGGCCAATCTCAAAGATATACGCAATCGGATCAAGTCCGTCAAAAGTATACAGAAAGTAACAAAAGCCATGAAAATGGTGGCTGCTGCAAAAATGCGTAAAGCCCAGGAACGCATGGAAGAAGCAAGACCTTACGCAAATCGTTTGGAAGGAATGATAAACCATTTGTTGCCGGATGTAAATCGTGAATCCTTGGATTTATTAGATGTAAGAGAAGTGAAAAGAGTGGGTTATGTTGTTGTAACCTCTGACAGAGGTTTAGCAGGATCGTTTAACACAAATGTATTGAAAACAGCACAAAACGATATTGATACTATAGGCAAAGAAAATGTCGATATTTTTTGTATTGGTAAAAAAGCACGGGATCATTTTAAAAGACGTAGCTATAAAATAATTGAGAGCCATACAGATTTTTGGAATGAACTGAAATTTAATGATGCGATTCACCTTGGTAAAGGAATTGTCAGTCATTTTACGAAGAAACATGTTGATGAAATTCATGTTGTGTATAATGAGTTTGTGAATGTTGCTACACAAAAAATTCAATCTGAACTGCTTTTACCATTAGTATTTGATGACAATGAAAAACAAATAGTTGATCGATTGTATGAACCTAACAAAGAAGATATAGTCAAAAATTTAATTCCAAGGCATTTAAATATTCAAATGTGGAAATATTTGCTTGAATCATTCGCCAGTGAACAAGCTGCAAGAATGTTAGCAATGGAAAATGCTACAGGAAATGCAGAAGATATGATTAAAGATTTAACATTGCAATTTAACAAAGCCCGTCAAGCTGCTATCACAACTGAAATGCTGGAGATTGTTAGCGGTGCCGAAGCTTTACAAAATTAAATAAGGAATTGATATGCCAATTATTGGAAAAGTATCGCAAATAATGGGTGCCGTTGTAGATGTTGTTTTTGAAGACGGCCAATTACCCGAAATAATGAATGCCCTTGAAATTGATCGTGGTGATGAAGGTACATTGATATTGGAAACAGCACAACATTTAGGTGATAGCGTTGTTCGTACCGTTGCTATGGATTCAACCGATGGACTTGTTCGTGGACAAAAAGTAACTGATCAGGGAGAACCAATTTCCATGCCGGTTGGCCCGGAAACTCTTGGACGTTTATTTGACGTTATTGGAAATTCAATTGATGGTAAGGGAGAAGTAAAAACAGCAAAAAGAAATCCTATTCATCGACCCGCCCCAAAACATGAAGATTTATCTACATCAACGGAAATATTAGTTACAGGTATTAAAGTAGTTGACTTAATGGAACCTTATACAAAAGGTGGCAAAACTGGATTGTTCGGCGGTGCAGGTGTAGGAAAAACTGTATTGATTCAAGAATTAATACGCAATATTGCTACGGAACATGGTGGCTATTCAGTCTTCGCCGGTGTGGGTGAACGAACTCGTGAAGGAAATGACCTTTATCTGGAAATGAGTGAATCAGGAGTTATTGAAAAAACCACAATGGTATTTGGACAAATGAATGAGCCCCCTGGCGCACGGTTACGAGTTGGTTTGAGCGGATTGGCAATGGCAGAATATTTTCGTGATGATGAAGGCAAAGACGTGTTGTTATTTATTGATAATATTTTTCGATTTACACAAGCAGGATCAGAAGTTTCCGCATTATTAGGTCGCATGCCTTCAGCTGTAGGATATCAGCCAACCTTGTCCACAGAGATGGGTGATCTTCAAGAGCGGATTACCTCTACGAAAAAAGGATCTATCACCTCAGTTCAAGCTGTGTATGTACCGGCTGATGACTTGACTGACCCTGCACCTGCGACAGCATTTGCTCATTTGGATGCAACAAGCGTTTTAGAACGTAAAATTGCTGAATTGGGGATTTATCCTGCAGTGGATCCACTAGCATCTACATCTAGAATTTTGGATCCTCGTGTTATCGGTGATCGCCATTATAATGTGGCCAGAAATGTGCAATCTGTTCTGCAGAAATATAAAGATCTGCAAGATATTATTGCCATTTTAGGAATGGATGAGCTTTCTGATGAAGACAAATTCACAGTCGCTCGAGCCAGGAAAATGCAAAAATTTATGAGCCAACCTTTCTTTGTTGCTGAACAGTTTACGGGTAAAGAAGGCCGTTATGTGAGTTTGGAAGATACTGTAAATGGGTTTGAAGCAATATTAAATGGCGATGCAGATGAACTCCATGAAAATATGTTTTCCTATGTAGGATCAATTGATGAAGCTTTTGATAATGCAAAAAAGGCTACTGCCTGATGAGTACATTCAGCTTGGAATTAGTAACACCAACAAAAGTTCTTGATGAAGGGCAGGTAGAGCATATCCGCTGCCCCGGATTAGATGGATACTTTGGTGTAATGGCCAATCATCGGGATGCGATTATTGCTCTTGGAACCGGCGAAGTAAAAGTAACTCAAAATAAAAAGGATCACTATCTTGCAGTTAGTGGTGGTTTTGCTGAAATCACAAAAGAAACAGTAGAACTGTTACTGGAAACTTTTGAGCGGGTAGAAGAAATAGATGCAGCACGAGCAAAATCATCACTGCAAAGAGCACAAGACCGGAAAGAAGTAAAAGAAATTGATACTGCAAGAAATGAGGCATCACTGCTTCGAGCACTGAATCGATTAAAAGTTTCAAAACGTTAATTTCCAATATTTTTATTATATAACCGCTCGTAACTTTGAGCGGTTTTTTTCTAACTAATACTAATTAAAAAATGTTAAAAAGAACACATACCTGCGGAGAACTCTGCAAAGATGATACAGGTGAATCTGTCATTTTAAATGGGTGGGTGAATACTATCCGCCTCCATGGGCAAGTGATCTTTATAGATCTGCGCGACCGCTATGGAAAAACTCAGATCGTATTTAATTCAGAGGACTATTCCAGTGATTTCGATGAGATTAAAAAGCTTTCAATGGAAGACGTTCTAAGCGTTTCTGGAAAAGTGCAGACGAGAAACGAAGGGGCTGTGAATCCGGACATGTTCACCGGCGAGATAGAAGTAATTATCTCTGAGATGGAAATGCTAAATGAGGCGGCCCCGCTACCCTTTGTTCTTTCTGACAGAGAAAGTTCAGAAGAAGACCTCCGTCTAAAATACCGTTATTTAGAACTTCGAATGGATGAGCTTCAACGAAACTTGATGATTCGTCATGAGACCTATCAGGCAACCCGGCACTATTTGTCTGAGCAGAATTTTATTGAAATGGAAACCCCAACGTTAATGAAATCTACACCGGAAGGTGCCCGGGATTATCTTGTCCCAAGCAGAATTCATCATGGAAAATTTTATGCTCTTCCCCAGTCTCCTCAGATTTATAAACAAATCCTTATGATCAGCGGGTTTGACCGCTATTTCCAGATTGTGAAGTGCTTCAGAGATGAAGATCTAAGGGCAGACCGACAACCGGAGTTCACTCAGATTGATCTGGAGATGTCCTTTATAGAGGAAGAAGATATCTATACAACTATGGAAGGATTGACTCGCTACATTTTTAAAACAGTTCGGGGGATTGATTTGCCTAATCCCTTTCTGCGGCTGACCTATGATGAAGCCATAAATATTTATGGCTCAGATAAACCGGATCTCCGCTATGAAATAACTCTTAAGGATGTGAAAGAATTCACAGATGCCTCTGATTTCAAGGCATTCAAATCTGCAGAAGTAGTAAAGGGATTGGTTATTGAAGGCGGATCAAAATATTCCCGTAAGATCATCGATGAATTGACTGAATTTGTCAAAAAATATAAGGCAAAAGGCCTGGCATGGATGAAAGGTGAAAACGGTGTGCTTGCGGGTGGGATTTCAAAATTTTTTTCAAATGATCTTCAGGTGGAAATGCGCAGTACTCTTAAAATTAATGATAACGACATTATATTTCTTATCGGTGATAAAAAAATGATCACCTTAAATGCCTTGGGTTCCCTTCGGGCAGAAATTGCAAAACAAGAGAAACTATCTAATGCAAATAGTTTTGTCCCCCTTTGGGTCACGGAATTCCCCATGTTCGAATTTGATGAAGAAACTAACCGTTATACTGCAATGCATCATCCCTTTACCGCACCAAATAAAGCGGATTTTAAAAAACTGGAGAGTAATCCTTTAAATACCCGTAGCCGCGGGTATGATCTCACCATAAACGGACACGAAATTGCAGGAGGATCCATAAGAATCCACCAACAAGACATTCAGGAAAAAGTGTTTTCACTTCTGGGGTTAAGCCATGGAGAAACACTAGAAAAATTCGGGTTTTTACTTGAGGCTCTGAAATATGGCACCCCTCCCCATGGTGGCATTGCTTTTGGTTTTGACCGACTGGTTATGTTGTTGGCGGGAACCGAGAACATTCGTGATGTGATNGCCTTCCCCAAAACCACCTCCGCATCATCCCTAATGGAAGACTCACCATCCCCAGTTACAACTGATCAGTTGTATGAATTGGGAATTCAGCTAAAAAAAAGGAAAAGCGAAGACTAACATATTCCTGATTAAATCCATTTACTTTCANAAAATCTTTTAAANANANAAAATNCAGATAATAAGTGCATCAATGTTAAATCNAAAGAATTATTCNAATAGAGAAGACTCCTGTTCCAATAGTTGTTGTGCAATTCCCTGTTCGAATAGATTNTCCGGCATAATTTCCGGAATCTGTGATGGATCAGCTGAAAGTACTTCATGAAGTTCTCTATGGAAGTGCTCTCTGTCTTCGGCCTTGGTGTAATAGTATTGAGCTAACAATACTTTTGTCCCTAAATAATTAGGGAAGGTTAATATGGCTTGATCAAAATATTGTTTTGATTTGGANAATTCTATTCCAGGTAAACGAATGTAAACCGTTCCCAACANGCGATATCCTCCNCCATAATGANACGTNGGGTCAAGTGTTAATATTTTATGAATTATTGTTTCNAGNANATCCCTGTAGTTTAATCTTTCNANAACGGGTTTATTAATCAAGTATCTACCAAGATTAGCAACCCACCAATAAAGAGAGGGAACAAATGATTTTTCTAATGCTTCAATCCCTCTGAGCTCTCGTATTAAACTGTCATCTTCCACCACATTAAACCCTTTTTGAAACGATTTTGAACGATAAACTATTCCCTTTGCGATGTGATATCCTTCCAGAAAAAGACTGTCTTTTTTTTCAGGGATTTGTTCAATATAAAGCCCATTAAAATAACAAGNTNGACTATACAGAATAGCTAAATTACCTGCCTCTGGTTTTAATTCATTAGCTGTAGAAAGGAAAATTTGAGCTTTTTTTGCATGGTCCGGATTAATNCGTCTCTCCCAGTGATACCGCCCNTTTTTCTCCAGATGGTCTGCTTGTTGAATTAANANATTTCTATCTGTATCAAGTAAAGTATGACACCCAGAGGAGAAAAAAATAAAAATCAGTATGAAGAGGATTTGACTTCTTAAGTTTTTCATGAATGGATAATTTGTGCGTTAAATAATTGCATACCGTATATTCACTTGTAGAAAGTAATTAAGTTATTGTAATAATGAAAAAGACTATTGAATTAAAAGCTGTTGATCTCCAGAGCCTTCTTGGAGTCTCAGATTCTCACCTNCGTCTTATTGAAGACTCTTTTTCTCCNAAAATTGTAGTAAGGGGACAAGAAATTCATGTGGAAGGNGAAGAAAATGAAATAAGCCAAGTGCAAGAAGTTTTTCACGAAATGGCACAAACACTAGNCCGAAAAGGAAGCTTGACAAAAACAGATGTACAACAACTAATTAAAATTATCCATACAGAAAATAGCAAGACCATTGAAGTNTCTGACATGGTCATTCACTACAGCAGGAAAGGAAATATTTCCCCTAGAACAAAGGGACAGGAAACATATGTACAAACCGTTCAAAAAAATGACATCGTCTTTTCCGTTGGACCCGCCGGCACAGGGAAAACATTTATTGCAGTGGCATTTGCAGTNGCGGCNCTAGAAAACCATGATGTGGATAAGATTGTTCTTTGCCGNCCAGCAGTGGAAGCTGGGGAAAACCTCGGGTTCCTGCCTGGGGACTTAAAAGAAAAAGTAGATCCNTATCTTACACCTCTTTATGATTCTTTGGGTATTTTGCTACCACGAAANCGGTTGAAGCCNTTTTTGGATAAGAAAATCATTGAGATTGTCCCACTAGCTTATATGCGGGGCAGAACTCTGAACAATGCTTTTATGATTCTGGACGAAGCACAAAATGCATCTGCTATGCAAATGAAAATGTTTCTCACCCGGCTTGGAGTGAATTCCCGTACTATTGTTACCGGCGANATTACCCAAATCGACTTACCAAAAAAATCAGACTCTGGGATGATTCAAGTCATTAAAATATTTAAAGGTGTAGATGGGATTGGATTTGTGTATTTAACTGAATCTGATGTTGTTCGGCATCATCTCGTCCGAAAAATTATAAATGCCTATGATCACAATGGTGATGTAAAAAAACAGAAGTAATGGTGGATCGGAGATTTCATTGAAGGATGCAGGTGCCCCAACCTGTTTAATACGACTCTTTTTAAGATCAGCATCATGAGTTACGGAAACCAGTTTAAGGCCCATACCCAGCTCAAACTGTCTCCCTTTTTTGAACGAACTTCCAGACTGAATGAATCTCAGGAGTGGCGCCGATGGTCCGGTTATCTTGCAGCCACCAATTATGAACTGACCCACGAGAATGAATATTTCGCCATTCGAACCAAGGCCGCTCTATTAGACATTACACCTTTATACAAATATATCATTGAAGGCCCCGATGCTCAGCGCTTTTTAGATCGCATGGTAACGCGGAATATAGGTATCTGCAAGATAGGTCAGGTCATGTACACCCCTTGGTGCGACGAAGACGGTAAACAAATTGATGATGGAACGATCCAGCGCTTATCCGATCAAAAATTTCGTATTACCAGTGCTGAACCCAATTTAGAATGGATTGAATACAACGCCACTGGTATGGACTTATCTATTTTGGATGATTCATACACAACCGCAGCCCTGGCTATTCAAGGTCCAAACTCCCGGGCTATTTTAAATGCTGTTACCAGCGATTCCTTGAACAATCTCAATTTTTTCTGGATGATGGAAACCCAATTCGATGATATCCCTATCTCTATTTCCCGTACTGGTTACACGGGTGATCTTGGTTATGAAATATGGATGGATTCTAAAGATGCACTGTCCGTCTGGGATTTGCTCATGGATAAGGGCAAGCCTTTCGGAATTACACCCACTGGACTGCAAGCGCTAGATATAGCACGCATCGAAGCAGGACTGATCCTGTTGGACGTGGATTATATTTCATCACGGCACGCCATTGTTGAATCCAGAAAATCTTCCCCCTATGAACTGGGGCTTGGGTGGGCCGTAAAAATGAAGAAAAAAGATTTTATCGGTAAAAGAGCTTTGAAAACTGAATTAGATCGAGGATCGGAATGGGAGTTTGTTGGCATTGATATTCATTGGACTGAACTGGAAGACCATTATCGCAAGGTTGGTCTTGCTCCGGGACTTCCTGGCACGGCTTGGAGAACCAGTACGCCATTATACAAGGGCAACAAACAAGTGGGTTATGCCACCTGTGGTTGCTGGTCTCCTATCCTGAAGCGATACATCGCCTTGGCCCATGTTAAATCAGACTATGCGCAATCAGGTTCAACGTTGGATTTTGAATTAAAAGTTGAACACTATCGAAAAATCACACCTGCAATCGTAGTTAAAACACCATTTTTTGATCCCGAAAGGAAACGCTCGTGTCCTCAGTAATCAAATATGATGCCATTGTTATCGGTGGTGGGCATAACGGATTAACTGCTGCTGCTTACCTTGGCCGCGCCGGAAAGAAGGTGCTGGTTTTAGAACGGCGCTATGTACTCGGTGGTGCGGCTGTTACCGAAGAAGTATTTCCCGGATTCAAATTTTCTGTCTGTTCCTACGTGGTGAGTCTGTTAAAGCCCAATATCATTCGCGAACTGATGCTACCGAAATTCGGACTTGAACTTCTTCCGCTGGAAAGTACCTTTACGCCGTTGGACAATGATTATCTGTTACGTACCGCTGATGGAGATCAAACATATCGAGAAATTTCTCGCCACTCCCCACGGGACGCAGAAACGTATATGCGCTTCGGTCCTCTTATGGGCCAGATCGGTATGGCGGTTCGTCCTATTCTGGAAACGATCGCACCCAATGCAATTCGTCCCAGTCTATCAGATTTGGGCGCTATGAAAAAACTTTTGAATCATTTCAAAACATTGAGCGACGAACAATTCGAATATTTGACCAAACTCATGACTATGAGTTCGGCTGACTTTTTGGATGAATGGTTTGAATTTGAGCCCTTGAAGGCCACCATGTCTGCCAGCGGTATCATCGGTACCTTTATGGGCCCCCGTTCGCCAGGTTCCGCCTATGTGATGCTACACCATTATATGGGTGACATTGACGGTGCATTTCGTGCTTGGGGATTTCAGCGCGGTGGAACAGGTGCTGTCAGTACGGCTATTGCTCGCTCGGCTGAACATTTTGGCGCAGATATCCTAACCGAAGCACCCGTGGAAAAAATCATCGTTAAGAATGGTCGTGCCATCGGTGTCGTGCTTGAAAATGGAGATGAATACCAAGCAGACAAAGTGATCTCCGGGCTGGATCCAAAACTGTCCTTTTTGAAAATGGTGGATGAAAGCGATCTGCCGTCGGATTTTGTGACAGATATCAAAAACTTCCGCATCCGCGGTTCATCGGGAAAAGTAAACCTAGCCCTGGATGGACTGCCCAATTTTACCTCCTTGCCCGGCGATGGTCCCCATCTTCGCGGCGCTATTTCAATCAGCCCCAGTTATGATTATTTGGAAAAGGCTTATGACGATGCCAAGTACGGCAATTTTTCCCAGAAACCATACATGGACATAATTTCCCCATCCGTTATTGATCCGGGAATGGCACCACCTGGTAAGCACGTTATGTCCTGTTTTGTCCAGTATGCACCCTACGATATCAGGGGTGGCTGGAATGACCAAAAACGGGAAGACTTCGGCGACGTGGTCGTTAATGCAATTGCCAGGTTCGCACCCAATATCAAGGATATCATCCTCCACCGTCAAGTCCTGACTCCGGCGGACCTGGAATCCACTTTTGGCTTGACCGAAGGTAATATTTTCCACGGTGAACTATCCCTCCAGCAATTGTTTGTCCTGCGGCCGGCAGTGAAATGGGCCGATTACAAAACACCAATAAAAAATTATTATCAATGCGGCTCTGGTACACACCCCGGTGGCGGGATTACCGGATCACCCGGGGAAATGGCCGCCAAAAAAATCTTAAGGGACTGGTAATGGAACAGTTTGATATAATCGTTGTTGGCGGTGGCGTGAACAGTTTGGTCACCGCTTCTATTCTTGGCCAGTCCGGGCAAAAGGTACTTTTACTGGAAGCACGGAATCATATTGGCGGTTTAGCTTCCACAGCAGAATTTGCGCCGGGGTATAAATGCAATCTGGTGAATGATGTAGTTAAGTGGATCGATCCAAGAGTCCTGAAAAAACTG
>NYYF01000027.1 GCA_002686675.1 Fidelibacterota bacterium | reverse complement strand
TTGAGTTTTATGATCATTTTTGGATAGTAAAGACAGATGGAAATGGAGATATGGAATGGTCTCATGAATTAGGTGGCAATCTATGGGATGAAGCATTGGATATTGTAAAACTTTCAGATGATAGTTATATCCTTGCAGGAAAAAAATCATTATCCAGCTCGAATTTAGATATGTGGGTCATGCGGATTTCTTCTTCTGGTAGTGTTTTGTGGCAGGCCAATCATGGAAATAATAATTATGAGACCGCTACATCTTTAACGGTATCTGAAAATGAAGATATTGTTGCTGTTGTAGGATACACAAGAAGCAGTTCCAGTAATCCATTTAAATATAGGATATGGGGTGTGGATGTAGCCACAGGACAAGTTATATGGAATAAGATACACGGTGGAAACCAGGAAGACAAGGCTTATGGGGTGGTTGAATCGTACGATCAAGGCTTTAATATAGTTGGGAGATCATATTCTTTTGGAAGTGACCGTGTGACCTGGCTTGTAAAGACAGATTCAGTCGGGAATGTAAACTAATATAGTCTTCTGGCTGGCAGTTCTTAAAACAAAAACCCTCCTTGAATAAAATTTTTAACCAAATAGGGCTTTTTTAGATTGTTTTTGTTATATACGGCTACACAAACCTGTAAGTGCTGATATTACGATATATATGTTTGAATTATACCTTAAAGGTCATGTTGGTTCGAATCCAGCCTTCGCAACAAAAAATAAATCTTGATTTCCAGTATGGGAATTGGTGTTTTGAGAATTTATATTTGTGTTCGTTTTGGTTCGATTTATAATGTGTGTATTAATACACTTAAAGTACATATATAATATACTTTTAGTATATTATTACAAAATAATGACTATCTAAACCTTTAAGTACTAATATTACTGAATATATGTTGTATTTTAACTTATTCGTTGCTGTGGTTTGACTCTAGACCAGTTTATAAAGAATAAGCCCTTATTATCAGAGGATATATAAGGTTTTGTTCCTTTAGTTTTGTGTATACGTTCTATTTTGTGTATAATTATAAATATATAGTACATAAATAGTACACTATTAATACACCTATTGTATATTAATGTTGCCTTATTATCCAACGATATTTCCATAAAGCAGTATCTAACTATTTCCCATTGACAATCCCAAAATCCTCCAATTCTATACCCATTTTAATGCCCTCAATAATGTAAGTCAAAAAATAATAAATATTTCAATATTATTTATAGATCTACCTAATCTTGATTATATACCTGCTCTTGGGGTAATTTTAGATAATGCCTTCACTGGATATACTAACTTCACCGTGTTTAATCTGGNAATNGTACTNCATTACANANAGAGAGTGATANAATAAAACACATACTACTAATCATTANAGNCNTGNTGCTGATGGAGGGGTGTTCTAANGANCCNTTGNATGAAAGCATCTTGATTGAGAGAGATAGACTGATGTACGAACCAAACTCCGACGANCCATATAGTGGTGAGGTTTTCACTAATTATTCTACCGGTGAAAAAGAATACCAAGGAAGGTANGAGNANGGNNTGTTAATTGAGTATTCATACATCAATAAGGATGGTAGTGTGAAAGAACCCGTCAATATGGAAACGCTGATTGACAGTAGTGGACTATTGTATGGAGTAAGCAGACANAAANCATATACTGGTGATGTTTTTGAATTAAATGAGAATGGTGGTAGGAAATATTTTGGTTCAATCAAAGGAGGTAGACAAGACAAATTTTGGACTTATTTGCATTCCAATGGACAGAAGGAGAAAGAAGGAACTTTTAAGGATGGCATAAAAGATGGGAAATGGACTTNTTTGCATTCCAATGGANNGAAGGAGAAAGAAGGGACTTTCGTTGATGGAAAAGAAAATGGGATATGGACTTTTTGGTATAACAATGGACAAAAGAAGAAAGCAGGAAATTATAAAAATGGCAAAAGCGATGGAAAGTGGACATACTGGTATAATAACGGTCGTGAAATAACCCCCATTATGCCGGAATTAGTTACCATTAAAGGTGGCACGTTCCGGATGGGGAGTAACAGAGGTGATCTTCACGAAAAACCGGCACACACCGTAACCGTATCGGATTTTAACATGAGCAGGACGGAAGTGACTTTTGAACAGTATGACGCCTTCTGTGATGCCACCGGTAGGGAAAGGCCTGATGATGAAGGATCACGGAGAGACCGCTCGGTTAATGTGACCTGGCATGATGCTGTGGCGTTTTGCGAATGGATGAGCCAGCAGACCGGTAAAAAAGTCAGGCTCCCTACGGAAGCGGAGTGGGAATATGCAGCCCGGGGAGGAATCAAGAGCCAAGGCTATACATACAGTGGCAGCAACAACCTTGATGCTGTAGGNTGGTATTATGACAATTCCAGCTATGAGCCCCCCCGTCCGGTGGGACAGAAACAGCCCAATGAACTGGGACTCTATGATATGAGCGGGAACGTGTGGGAATGGTGTGCGGACTGGTATGATAAGAATTATTACAGCCGTTCACCACAGGCTGACCCCAAGGGGCCAGATTCTGGGACGTATCGCATTCTTCGCGGCGGTGGGAGGTACAGTCTTGATGAGATCTGTCGTTCAGCAAATCGCTGGTACAGTCTGGACACCAGGAACCAAAACGTNGGATTTCGTTGTGCTCAGANCACNAAATAATGTTATCCTCTGGTGCTATTATACTTTTACACTTTTCGGAGAGATGAAACAGCAATTGAGCAGGTGGANTAGTTTTTCTTNATTCTGCAGTTAATAATGTAACTCAATCCACTCCAAATTGATTCCTNTGGNTAAATTGAAGAGAGTATTACTTGTAATAGTGTTGGTTGNGTTTACNTNTGANTATGANNAGGAGAAAGACTATGCAGGGATTGAGGATGGAGGATAATCTTCAGCTAAAAAAAACTGAATTATCCCGACCCCAAGATAAAAATCTATCACAAACACAAGTCCTGCTGAAAATATTAGAAAAGGAGCAAAAGGCAAAGCTCTATTCTTATTTAATCCCTTACATGCAGAAATTCCAAGCCAAACCAGCAGGCTGATAAATGAGGCTCCAAAGAGTGTCAATGCCATATTTANCGANCCCAGCCATATCCCTAACACTAATCCTAACTGTAAATCTCCAAAACCCATTCCCTGTCTTTTTGTTANAAGAAAGGTTAGCAGCATGATCAAACCAAGGCATATAACGCCTATAAAGGCCCCTCCTAGGGCTTTTCTTAAAGAAATGTCTCCCAGTAAGCATCCCACTATTTCCACTCCTAAAACAAAGAATATGAGCTTGAGTGGGATATTCATAGTTAATCCATCAATCCAGGCAATTGTGATTAAAGTAGAAAAGAGCAGGACAGTCAAAACAGCTACTGTCCCTTCGAGATTAAGAAAACACCAGCTCCATACAACACCTGTAATTAGTTCCACCAGAGGATATTGANGGGATATTNNCCGGTTGCACTCTTTGCATTTCCCTATCTGGAGTATAAAAGATACCAGTGGAATATTTCTATAGAANGGGATTTTTACTTTGCAATGAGTACAATGGGATCGGGGATGAATTAGGGAAAGTCTTTGCGGTAAACGGTAAATCACCACATTCAGAAAACTTCCTCCAATAGTACCTAAGAAAAAAAATAGTACAGATGATTCCCAGTCCATTAAAGACCGGACTGGAGGGCGGCACCTAAATGAAAGACTGGTAGATAAGTGACGACCACCATAATAGCAATAACCACACCTACTGCAAGGATTAAAAGCGGTTCAATTAATGTAGTCATTCGATCTACCANAACGTTTACCTGTTTGTAATAATAATCAGATGCACGGTCCAGAAGATCACCCAATTCTCCCGTTTCTTCCCCTGTAGAAGTCAGCTGCAGCATAATGGAAGGAAAAACCTCCGTCCGTCGCAAAGCAGTGCTGATATTGTATCCCTCCCGAATATCCTTGGATGCATCGAGAGTGGCTTCCTCAAAAACACGATTATCCACTACTTTGCTTAGGAGCAGGGTAGATTCTAAGACAGGAACTCCAGCCCCAACAAGAATGCCAAAAGTTTTACAAAATTTATTTAGGATTGCTTGTTTATTTAGAGATCCAAATACGGGGAGTTTTAAAATCAAAGAATCAACGAAAAATCCACCCTTTCTCGTCTTGGCAATCATCCAAATACTTACAATAATAATAAAACTGAAAAACAGAATGGAACCGAAATTGCTGCTTACCCATTCACTCAGGGAAACAAGCGTTTGGGTTGCTTTTGGCAGTTTGCTTCCCAATTGGGCATATACNTCNGAAAATTTTGGNATTATCCANATAAACATNGCTGTAATCATGGTTGCCATAAAAATCAGCATAAAGATAGGATAGGTCATAGCAGAACGCACCTTNCGGCGGGTGTCATCTATGTTTTCCAGATAGGTAGCCAAATGATCCAGTATTTCATCTAAATTTCCGCTGATCTCACCAGCTTTTATCATGGCAATATAGAGGTTGTTAAACACACCTGGATGANGNTGGAANGAAGCAGATAGATTTAAACCCTGGCGGACATTTTGAACAACTTTGTTCAATACTTTTTTCAGCCGAGGGTGTTTCTCATCTGCAGCCAACCCTTGTACCGAACGTTCAATAGTTAATCCTGCAGAAAACATAGTAGCCAGCTGCCGGGTGAAAAATACCAGATTTGTTAGTGGGATACGGTTCTTCAGCCGCTCATAGGAAAGGTTGATTTCATCCAGGAAGGGTCCTAGAAAATCCCAGGATGTATCCTCTTCCTTAATGGTAATAATAACCTGATCCTGCTCGGTCAGTGTCTGGATGGCAGTATCAAGTGTAGCTGCTTTAATCTCTCCTTCCTTTCGATTACCAGAGGTGTCTTTTAGCACGTATTGGAATACAGCCATTTGATCTTATTTATAGAAAAAATTAATGAAACTTACTTACACTGCCTGATTGATAAAATTTGCTTATTTATATATCATCCATTGTAATCCGCAACACTTCTTGTATCGTAGTAGAAGCATCCAGAATTTTTCTCAGGCCACTCTCCCTCAGGGTTACCATGCCTTCTTCAAGTGCACAGGAACGAATCTCATCTTCATTAGCGTTGTCGTAGATCAGGGCACGAACTTTTCTGGTCATTGGAATTAATTCAAAAATACCTATTCTTCCCAAATAGCCTGTGTTCCTGCATTCCCGGCAACCTTTTGCCTGATGCAATTTTTTTCCATTTAACCTCTTCTTGCTTAAACCAACCATCTTGAGGTCCTCGTCAGTGGGGTCGTATTCTTCACGACAATGAGGGCATATTTTTCTCACAAGTCTTTGTGCCATGACCAGGTTCACACAAGCGCCCACCAAGAAAGGAGGTACGCCCAGGTCTAATAATCGGGTAATGGTGGACACTGCATCGTTGGCATGAAGAGTTGAAAAAACCAGGTGTCCTGTGAGGGAGAATTTTACAGCAATATCAGCAGTTTCTTTGTCTCTGATTTCACCGATAAGCAATATATCCGGGTCTTGACGCAAAATAAATTTTAATGAAGCTCCAAAAGTGAGCCCAATATGTTCAAAAACCTGAACCTGATTGATTCCATCTAAATGGTATTCTACAGGATCTTCAACAGTTGTTATATTAATCAAATCATTTTTTATTTCCTTCAAGGAAGCATACAGGGTGGTGGACTTTCCACTTCCCGTGGGCCCGGAAACAATAATCAACCCATAGGGGCGGGTGATAACATTTTGAAAAATTTGAATTAAATCTTTATCAAGTCCAAGAGATTTCAAATTAAAGGCAAACCCGGTTTTATCCAGAAGACGCATCACAATCTTTTCTCCATAGATTGTTGGAAGAATGGACACCCGGACATCAATTTCCTTTTCGGTTGTTTTGATTGTGAATCGTCCGTCCTGGGGTAGCCTTTTCTCAGCAATATTCAGCTTAGAAAGAATTTTTATCCTTGTTACAAGGCCACTTAATGATGTAGTTGGCGGTGTCATTATTGTTTGTAAAACACCATCAATTCGAATTCGAACAACCACATTTTTATCCTGTGGTTCGATGTGAATATCAGTGGCCCTTTCCTTTATTGATTCCTGAAGAATCATATTCACAAGTTTGACAATTGGAGCATCTTCTTGAGAAGCATTTTCTGGAGAGAGGTCTACCTCTTCCTTTTTTTCATCATCTCCAGAAATAACCGTAATTCCTTCAAATACTTCTTTGACTTCTCCGCTTTTCTTGATTTCACCATACACTTCATCAAGAGCCTGTTCCAGCGTATTTGGCCCCACAACAAGAACATCTGGTACCAATCCTGTTAATCGTTGCAGGGCATCAATGCATGTGATATCCTCCGGATCTTCCATGGCTACCTTAATTGAAGAATTACTTTTTTCTAACACCAGCACAGCATTCTGTCGGGCAAATTCTTCAGGAATAGTTGAGGCAACCTTCGGATCAATATTTAAAAGAAATTCATCATCAGCTTTCCGATATCCTAACTGCATTGAATACACAGTGACTAAATCATCCTCGGTTATAAAACCGTTTTTCACAAGTACCACTCCCAATTTATTCTTCGTTTTCTTTTGGACCAACAGCGCTTCCTGGAGCTGACTCTCAGAAAGTTTATTGATATGAATGAGAATTTCACCAATTTTACTGGCCTGGGGATTGAATTCTGTGTTCATCAGGGAGGATAATCAACAGTTGGTGAACGAACGAGTGAGATCGAAATGGGATCCGACGTGATCTGTTGGGGAATTAATAAAGCACCCGTGATACTTGCGGGAAACTCTTGAAAGTGGTTAAAAAAGGGTTCCGTCGAATCGACACTCAGCCAAATACATAATTCCCTGGGAAAAACCGCTGTGATTCTGGCAATGCCATCCTGGTCAGTTCTTACAGTTGGTCCACAGTCTATCATGTGATACCCCTCCCATTCTCCGTTTCCTTCACCTTCGTCATTTGTACCGTCCACCCCATCCAGACCAAAGTCATCAAACGGCTCAGAAACCTCTGATGTATCAATGACTCCGTCTCCATCTAGGTCAAAACCATCATGGTCATCATTACCTTCACCTTCATCCAGGGTTCCAGGGTCATCATCCAGACCATAATCCCGCCAACTGAAACACCCATCCGCTTCAAATCCTCCTCCTCCATCCGTATAATTTTCATAGCCAATTTCACGCCACTCGGACACGCCGACACCGTTAAATGCAATGGGTGCTTCGGACACTGCATTTCCGTAAAAATCTATAAGCATAGCGGTGATCTGGATTTCGACTTCATCTGTTGCAGTAGGAAGAGTGAAATCCCAGTAGTAAGCTGATGCTGTCAATGTCAACTGGCCAGGTAGAAAAAACAGCAATGATTCACCTACATCCTCATTGATTCTTGCGGTGATTGTATCTCCATTAGCCCCATAAGTTGTAGCGGATACATACCCGATATCACCAATGGCATCCGTAGAATAGACGATTGTTGTAAAAGCCATCCCGGAATAAATATCACCATCCAAGTTTTCATTCCCAGTAAAGCTCACTCCATCCACAAATGCATTAATCAAAGTATCCGGCGGTGTTGGTTCAATGGTCCAATACACATATGTGCTGTCTTCCACCGGATTGTACCATCTGTCATAGACAATAGCCGCACATTGGGTCTGGTAAAACCCACCACCGGTTGCAGTGGTAGAATTCGGATCATATTCCGGTTCGATGTAATAGGGTGCCCCGGACGAGATAATAACCTGGTCACTGGCTGCCGAAAGATCAACTGTTCCGTCTTGATCACAGTCTACCTCAACTTCAATTCGAATAACACCGGGTTCAGTTCCGCTATTTACTGATACGGAAGCTATACCGGCTTGGGTAGTTATGGTAACTTCGGTCTGCCCAACTTCTTCCAAATAGCACCCTGGTAACACAGGATTCAGGCGGAAGGTAACCTCAATTTCATCACCTCCCAGATTACTATCACCATCATAAATCTCAGCCTTAATCTGTGTTGATTCAATTCCACCTCCCTGCTGAACTACGATGTGATCGGGATTGGAAGGAGGAATAACAATATCAGCACATGCACCAAAAGAGATATCCTCAATAGTCATAGTTGTGCTTGATGTCAGGGTAGTTGCAAACCCAGGATGGCTATACAATGCGGTGACCGTATCAACCCAAACTGTTGCTGAATCATCCCCTGGATCGAAATTCCCAGCAGAATAGGTGACTTCCGCTATCCCCACACTATCTGTCAAATCTGAAGAAGTAATGGATCCAAGAATTGCTGAAAAAGAAATCAATACGTTGGGCACATCAAGGTTATCATTATTTGTAAGATGGGCTTTGATGAGAGCACTTGTTTCAGCCTCATTCAGGTACACTTCGGTTGTTTCAGGGGGGATCAAAGTGAGGGTATATGGCCAGACATGAGTTGAGTCGTAGACATTAAATTCTACTGTAGTGGCTGTATTTTCAGCAAAGGAGGCACCAACGGTGATTCCTTCCCAGATAAAAGAGGTAGAAACATCATCAACATGAGGTTGATTATCATCATGATAATAGGCAAAAATTTGCCCGTTTCCATTGGTGAGGTCATTTATCTTATCAACTGTACCTACCGTTTCGCCAAGGAAATTCATTGGGTTAAGAGTGACATTAATCCCGGATATAGGATTGGATGATCCACTCGTATCATTTGTGGTCACCTCAACTATGAGTTTAGTCAGGGCAATATCCGTAACAATATCCTCCCCGACACTCACATCTGTACCTGATTCTAAAGCAACTGGATAAGCTATAAGGTTGATAGTGTAATTGACATCGATGGAGATAAAGACAGAATCAAGAATCGTTTCGCCTACACCAGGATGAGTGAATTGAGTTATAATGACTGCCTGGCCCACATCACTTTCCTGTCCTTGGTCTGTAAAAGGAAGGGAAATCCTTCCACTATCATTTGTGGTAGCAGTTGGCTCTATAAATCCTTTATTGGATTCAAATGTCATATTGACATTATTCACCGTTTCAAGTGACTTATTCCTCACAACAAGAGTAATTGTACTGACTGTTTCACCATTATCCAGCATGATTTCGTCAGGAGTTGCATTCAACGAAAGGGTGTAAGGCCACACGTCTGTAAAAGAAGAATAGACATTAAATCGAACCTGGCCCAATGATTCACCCCCTACAGTTTTGGCTTCTATGGTCACACCTTCAAAGATCAGAGATGTTTCTGGGGCATCAACAGCACCGTTCCCGCCCCCATCAGAATAAATAGTTGACACTACACCTTCACTATTGGTTAGGACGGAATCACTGCTGAAGGTCCCATAGGAAACGTTATCAATATGGGAGATAAAATAGATCCATTCATCAGCCATGGGATTCCCTGCGGTATCCGTCAATGTTCCTTCCAGATAAGTGATGACCGTGCTGCCAACCACATCCTCACCTACAGCAACATCGTCTGATAAATGATAAGCAGACATGGTGACATTGTAATCAGCATTTATTTGTACTGTCACTGTGTTTGTTATTGTGTTGCCTACACCAGGATGCGTAAATGAAGCCTGGATGGTTGCCAGGCCGGCATCCTCCAAATGTCCCTGGTCTTGGAAAACCAATTCTATATTTCCTGAGGTATCTGTGGCTGCAGTCGACTCTATTAGTCCATTGTCCGATGAAAAATCAACACTTACATTCTTCACTGGCTCACTCAATAGATTGCTTATCTGCAGAGAGATTGTAGAAGTGGTTTGTCCATTATCAAGACTGATTTCGTCAGGGTCAGCATTCAGAATAAGTGTATAGGGCCAAACATCATCAAGGGACGGATAGACATTAAATTGAACCTGTCCCAGTGATTCACCTCCTATAGTTTTGGCTTCTATAGTTACACCTTCAAAGATCAGAGGTGTTTCTGGGACATCAACAGCACCGTTCCCTTCCTCCTGGGTATAAAAAATTGTTGACACTACACCGTCATTATTAGTCAGAGCGGAATCATTGCTGAAGGTCCCATAGGAAACATTATCAACACGGTCAGTAAAATATATCCATTCATCAGCTACGGGATCCCCTGTGTCATTTGTCAATTTTCCTTGCCTGCCCCCATCAGAATTTCCTTGCCTGCCCCTATCAGATTTTCCTTGCCTGCCCCCATCAGAATTTCCTTGCCT
>NYYF01000026.1 GCA_002686675.1 Fidelibacterota bacterium | reverse complement strand
GTATGGGTGATAAACACTGAAGAAATTTCATAAGACACATTGGAGGAAATCTCCCGGAGAGGTACTGACGCATCAATAAGAAACTGGGTATTTGTCTTTCCGCAGGTAACCAGATAGGTAAAATTATCATCGAAGCCACCTTTGAACGACTGAACTTTGAAATCTGCTTTCTTCATAATGTTGGAATTTCCATATACTTTTACCCGAATTGATAGTTATTTTCTCAAAGGATATACTATATAATTAATTGAACTTAAGGTAAGTGAATTATGAGTATGAAAAACTATCCAATGAAAAAAACAGGAATTATTGCCATCATCTGTGGACTTGCAATCTGGGCGTTATATTTAGTTAATATCTTTTGGTCATTTTTATTTTCCCATCCATTCCTTGGGCTTGCATTAGTGGCAATTATCGGTGGTCTCGTCATTCTTATCCTCGATATTTATAAGGAGAAAGAAAAGGATAAAGAAAACGAACCATTCAGGGGAATTGAAAAATGATAATCAGCACATTAGAACAAATAGCAGGGTATAAAATAACCGAATCTCTAGGTGTTGTAGCCGGTAACACAATACGTGCCCGGCACTTGGGAAAAGATATAGTCGCTGGATTACGAACAGTTGTAGGTGGAGAAATTAAGGAGTATACAGGAATGCTGGCAGAATCACGAGAACAATCCCTCCAGAGAATGATCGAAAAAGGGAAAGAGCTGAATGCTGACGGAATAATTGGCGTTCGATTCCAAACATCAATGATTATGAGCACAACTGCCGAATTGCTTGCTTACGGAACAGCAGTAAAACTTCAAAAAATATAAGCAGTACTATACATTTTAAAAATTAGAAATCCTGTAGAAAAATCCTGTATTTTTCACTTCCACTGTGATTATTTCATAAGTTTATCGGTTTTCTTATGATACCTGCCGAAATCATAAAACAAAAACGGGACGGAGCTCACCTTTCGAAAGACCATCTCTGTGAATTCATCCAGAACTATGTGGAGGGATCAATTTCTGATTATCAAATGACAGCACTTCTCATGGCTATATTTTTCAATGGTATGGATGATGACGAACTTTACTCACTGGTTGATATTATGGTCAACTCTGGAGAAAAAATGGATTTTTCCAATCTCGAGTGTTTCGTGGCAGACAAACATAGTACTGGAGGAGTAGGAGATAAGGTGTCCATCATTCTGGCTCCACTTTTAGCGGAAGCCGGGTTGGCAATACCTATGATTAGCGGAAGAGGGTTGGGCCATACTGGCGGGACCCTGGATAAATTGGAAACTATACCGGGTTTTCGGGTAGATCTTTCCTTGACGGAATTTCGGAAAGCAGTAGAACAAACAGGGATTGCAATGATTGGACAAACAAATGAAATTTGCCCTGCTGACCGCAAAATGTATTCTCTCCGGGATGTTACTGGAACGATAGAATCAATTCCACTCATTTGCAGTTCCATTATGAGCAAAAAGATTGCAGAGGGAATACAAGGACTGGTCCTGGATGTGAAAATTGGGAATGGCGCTTTCATGAAAAAAAAGGAAGATGCTAAAACGTTAGGAAATATGCTCAAACGAATTGGCAGACATTTTGGAATTACTACTGATATCGTCTATTCCAGTATGAATCAACCTCTGGGTAAAACTGCAGGTCTTTGGTGTGAGGTAAAAGAATCGATTAATTCATTAAAAGGAAATGGGACTGATGACACAATGAAAATCACCTATGAACTTGGTTCCCGCCTTCTTCTACAGGCAGAAATTTCAAAAACACGGGACGAGGCTATTTCATTACAAAAATTAATCATTCAATCCGGTAAAGGATATGAAAAATTTCTTGATTTGGTGAAAAATCAGGGTGGATCTAAAAAAGATATTGAACAGTATACCAAACTCCATTCACCCCAACACACAAGGGAAATATCAGCAAACCGATCCGGTTTCATCCAGTACATGGATACATACACAATTGGACTGGCAACAGTTACCCTCGGGTGTGGAAGGGCAAAAATAACAGACTCTATTGATCCAACCGCAGGTATGGAATTTCTAAAAAAAACGGGTGAAAAAGTCCAAAAAGGCGAACCGTTAATCCGGTGTTTCAATTCTGACAAACCAAAACTTCAAAATACCATAAATAGGCTGGAATCTGTTTTTCAGATAGGAGAAAAACAAATATTTCACCCCCTGATTTATTAATTTATCAGTTAGGATCTGCGGTGTATATTACAATAACGTGTTGGTTCTGTTCCTTTTTTAAATACTTCTATCTCCACTGAACATATAGCAACTGGTCTATTTTTACTCACACTACATATTTCGAATTTGATAATACCTTCNGGGATTTTAAAATCATTCCAGCTAATCCNTNAATTTTTATGTGCCTCCCGCATAAAATTGGCCCATGCTGGTAAAGCCGCTGTAGTTCCGGATTGTTTCTCTCCCAGGCTTACAGAATAATCGTCAACTCCAAACCAAACACCAGCAACAATATTCTCTGTAAAACCGACAAACCAGGCATCACTATAACCTTGTGTAGTACCAGTTTTGCCAGCAGCAGGATGATAAAAATGATATTTCCACCTGGCACTGCCGCCTGTACCCTGGTCTAGGACTGTTTGCATCAAGTTAGTCATGAGATAAGCAGTTTCCTCACTGAGTACCTCTTCCTGGTCTGGTTCATATTCTTCAATGATATTACCAAAACGATCCTCGATCCTAAGAATTCCTAATGGACTGGAATAAACACCTTTATTAGCGAAAGTGCCATAGGCACTAACAACCTCGATTGGGTATACCTCCGATGTTCCAAGAGAAATAGCATCCACAGCACGAATATTGGTTGTAATTCCCATACGCTGGGCAGTTTTTTTAACTTCCACAGCTGGGACCAGCTCCTGAACTAAGCGCACAGAAATGAGATTCAAAGATCTTTGTAATCCCACCCTGAGAGTAGTCAATCCACCTGTACTACCATCGTAATTTTTTGGCATCCACTTTTCCCACTCGCCAGTTACATTCCGTACATTAAGCACCACCGGCTGGTTTAAAAGTTGTTTGGTCACAGGATACCCGTTATCAATGGCAGTAGTATACACGAAGGGTTTAAAAACAGAACCAGGCTGGCGTCGAGCCTGAACCGCACGATTAAATTGGTCATGATAATGGGGTTCAGGACGTCCTCCAACCATAGCAAGGATATGTCCTGTTTGTGGATCAAGAGCAATAAGAGCAGCCTGGACCAATAATTTATCGCGTAGTGCTTTGTAAAGAGGTATCGAATCTTCCATCATCATTTTTACCGTGTCTTCGGGATGAATTCCAAAATAGGCTAGCCGGGAGAATTCTTCATCGTTCTCAAACAATCGGTTATTTAGAACCGCCTGGTTCCGCTGGACAGTTTTCAGAATCGATTTCTCAGCAATAGACTGTAAGCGGGAATCCAATGTTGTATAAATTTTTAATCCATCCCGGTAAATGTTGATGCCAAGCCTGTCATCTTCTCTTTCTAAAAATCGTCGAACAAATTCAGTAAAATAGGGCGCTACGCCTTTAGGAGGTTTATCGTTAATTTTATCTAAAGATTGTGCACGTGCTTCGGCATATTTGGACAATGTGATATAACCCTCTTCCCGCATCAATCGTAGGACTGTGTTCCTTCTTCTATTCGCCCGGTCTGGATGCCGTATTGGTGAGTAAATCGCCGGGGAAGGTAAGAGTCCCACAAGCAAAGCAGCTTCATCTAAAGTTAACTCATTTGCTCGTTTTCCATAAAACCGTTTGGCTGCAGCTTGTACACCAAATGTTCCATGACCAAAATGAACCGTATTAAGGTACATTTCCAAGATTTCATCTTTTGTATAAGTCCTTTCAATCTGGATCGCAGTGATAACTTCTTTAATCTTTCGGATAATACTATCTTCAAAACCGATTGATTTGTACAAGTTGCGAGCTAATTGCTGTGTAAGAGTACTGAAACCCTGCCTGTAGCTTAATGACAAAACATTGACCAAAATCGCTCTGGCTACGCTTCTCAATGAAAGACCCCAATGTTCCCAGAAACGTCGATCTTCAGAGGCAATGACCGCATTCCGCATATGGATTGGAATCTGGTTAAATTCTACAAAAACCCGCTTCTCAAGAAATAATTCATCGAGGATTTTCCCATCCTTAGAATAAATACTTGTTACAAGATCCGGATTATAATTTTCCAGTTGCTCCAGTGATGGAAGATCCCGTGATAAGTAAAACAAGTAACTGAGTGCGAATAGTGTAAGACACAGAACAATCCCAAGTGAACGCAGAAAAATATTAATCCAATATGCTATTTTTCTTTCGTTTTTCATAATGAAGGCAAAAAATATTTTTGGCCCGATAGATAAATAATAGTGTTAAAACAGAACAAAAAAGAAATGTTCCGGTGGGAATGTCTATCTTTTTTCCTGGGGAGCAATCATCTTTTCCGGTTGCACAACCCGATCAAATTCCTCACCAGTCATATAACCGAGATCAATAGTTGTCTCACGGAGAGTTTTGTTTTCCTTGAATGCTTTCTTCGCCACTTCTGCAGCCCGATCGTATCCGATATGAGGATTGAGAGCCGTGACCAGCATGAGAGAATTGTGCAGGTTTTTATCAATTCGTTCCAGATTTGGTTTCAGTCCTTCCACGGCATGTTCACGGAAAGAATTACAGACATCTGTCAATAACCGAATTGACTGCAGAATATTGAAAGCTAAAACAGGCCGAAAAACATTCAATTCAAAATTCCCGCTGGCACCAGCGATTCCGATTGTTAGATCATTCCCCATTACCTGGGAACAAACCATTGTCACCGCTTCACACTGAGTAGGATTTATCTTGCCCGGCATGATGGAACTTCCCGGTTCATTTTTTGGAAGTTCAAGCTCACCAATTCCGGCTCTAGGACCACTAGCTAACCAGCGGATGTCATTAGCAATTTTAAACAGTGAACCTGCTACCACCTTTAAAGCTCCAGATAATTCCACGACACTGTCCTGAGCACCCAAAGCTTCAAATTTATTTGGGGCAGACACAAAGGGCAAATTAGTAAGTCCGGCAATTTCTTCTGCAACTTTCTCTCCATACCCTTCTACCGAATTAATACCGGTCCCAACTGCCGTCCCTCCGATGGCCAATTCGTAACAACTAGTAAGGGCTCGGTTAATTCGATCAATCCCGTGTTCCAGCATAGAAGCGTATCCAGACAGTTCCTGACCTAAGCTCAGGGGGGTGGCATCTTGGAGATGAGTTCGTCCCAGCTTAATGATATCCTGGTAGGCATTGGACTTTTCAGCAAAAGCTCCACGCAGATTGTTTAGGGCTGGGAGTAAAGAATCCGTAACAAAAATACAGACTGAAATATTGATTGCCGATGGAAAAGTATCATTGGTGGATTGGGACATATTCACATGGTCGTTAGGATGCACCGGTGTCTTTTTCCCCAATTCGCCATCCATGATCTCAATTGCCCGGTTTGCTATGACTTCGTTAAAATTCATATTGGTTTGAGTGCCACTCCCCGTTTGCCAAACCACAAGCGGAAACTGATCATCCAGTTTTCCATCAATAACCTCCTCAGCAGCTTTACAAATGGAGTCGGAAAGTTCTGACTTCAGGGAGCCTAAATTTTGATTCACAAAAGCTGCAGCCTTTTTCAGAATTCCATAGGCACGGATAAATTCTCGTGGAAATTTTTCTCCACCAATCTTAAAATTCTCTAATGAGCGCTGTGTTTGTGCACCCCAGTATACATCATCTGGAACCGAAATTTCTCCCATTGAATCAAATTCTTTTCGCATGTGGACTCCTATTAAATTCTATGAAATTATAATTCGAATAGAAGGTTTTGCATTTGAAAGAAAATCTAATTATCCCCCTTCACGACGATTTTGTTTTCTCAATGGTTCAGGTGGCAGGTTTAATATTTCTTCATGAAAATATTGTCCTAAATGGTTGACCACATCTAAAATGCTGACCTGGCCTATCGGTTTTCTTTTTCCATCCACAATGGGGATGTTTCTGAAGCCTCCATCTACCATTTTGTTTAATGCAAATGACACAGGATCAGTCGGAAGCAATACTTGTGGGTTATTTGTCATAAAATCCTTTACAATTTCCTTGTCAAGATCCAATTTTTTCCCCAAAACATTGAGTAAAATATCACGCTCAGTAAATATTCCTGAGATTTTTCCATCCTTTGTTAAGATTGCACATCCAATATTCTCTTTCTGAAATTGGTTCACTACCTCTCTCAGGGAAGAATCCTCAGGAATTGCCAAACACCCTTTTGACAAACTTTTGATCGGATCAGTGAGAGAGATAGCTTCAGTAATAAGTTCATCTCCAGCAGCTTCTCTTTCTTCCATTTGCTTTAATTCATCATCAAAAAAATCATCCATAACAATTCCTTTCTATTATACTTCCCAGGTGTGGCTGTCATTAAAAAGTTTGTCCAAATCTCCTTTTCCCCGGGCTTCCATCGCTTTATCTAATTGATTATAAAGCATGTTTTCGTAGGTGGGTTTTTCCTCTCTGTATATGACTCCAATGGGCGTTGGGAAATTTTTATTATATGTTAGCTCACTTAATAGCAAACCCTGAATTTTATTTTTCTCATCATGTATCATTACCTCATTGATACTGTTTTTCTTATTTAAAGTAATCACTTCGAGTTTTGAACCCTTTAACGTTAATCCCTTGTCCTGATTCTTACCAAAAACCATCGGTTTTTTATGTTCAAGGACCAACTGGGTTTCCATTTTAATTTCCCTGTCGGTTAAAGATGCAAAAGCGCCATCATTAAATACCCAACAATTCTGATAAACTTCCACAAGAGATGTTCCCTTATGTTTATATGCTTTATGAAGTATGTCTTGCAAATGTTTTTGTTCCCTATCAATACTTCGGGCAATAAAAGTTCCGCCAGCACCCAAAGCAAGCAAGGGAGGATTAAATGGATAATCTACTGAACCAAACGGTGTTGAATTGGAAATTCTTCCAATTTCGGATGTTGGAGAATACTGACCTTTCGTTAACCCGTAAACCTGGTTATTGAATAATAAAATGTTAAGATCAAAATTTCTTCGCAGAACATGAATAAAATGATTACCGCCGATACTCATGCTGTCTCCATCCCCGGTTACGATCCAAACCGAAAGATCAGGATTTGCTATTTTCGCACCGGTAGCTAATGCGGGTGCTCGTCCGTGAATTGAGTGAAATCCAAATGAATCCATATAATACGGAAACCTGCTTGAACACCCAATTCCTGACACCACTAAAAATTTCTCTTTAGGAACTCCTAATTGAGGGAAAACCTTTTGAACTTGAGATAAAATGGCATAATCTCCACAACCTGGACACCATCTGACATCCTGATCAGAGACAAAATCTTTTTTTGTTAACTCAATAGTTTGTTGATTACTCATTATTCACCTGTCAACTCAATAATTTTATCATATACTTCATCTACTCCAAGCGGTTTTCCTTGGACTTTATTTAATCCAACAGCATCGATTAAAAACTTTCCCCGGAGCAACAGCAATAATTGTCCACTATTCATTTCCGGAACTAAAATATTTTGATATTTTAATAGAGTCTCACCCAAATTCGGAGGAAACGGGTTGAGATGCCGCAAGTGAACATGCCCAACAGTATGATTTACTTTTCGGGAACGATTAACAGCTTCTCTTATTGCTCCAAAAGAACTCCCCCAGCCAACAACTAAGACCTTTCCGCTTTTATCTCCAAATGGATCCACAGGTGGAAGTTCATTCGCTATAATATCAATTTTCTGTTGGCGCAAATACATCATCTTTTCGTGATTTATGGGATCATAGCTTACGTCACCTGTTTCAATATCTTTTTCCAAACCACCAACACGGTGTTCTAAGCCTTTTGTCCCTGGAATTCCCCACTGCCTTGCTAGAGTATGTTCTTCCCGTTTAAAAGGTTTGAACCCATTTGGCTTTTCTACTAAATGGGTACGAATTTTGGGAAGGCTTTTTGTTTGAGGAATAAGCCAAGGTTCAGACCCATGGGCAAGGAAAGCATCGGAAAGAACTACAACAGGAATCATATATTCCAGTGCAATCCGACAAGCTTCAAAAGCTGTAGAAAAACAATCTGCAGGTGAATTTGCTGCCAAAACAACTACGGGAGATTCTCCATTTCTTCCGAAAAGAGCTTGAAGCAAATCTGCTTGTTCGGTTTTTGTTGGCATCCCGGTCGATGGACCTGTGCGTTGGATATTTAATACAACAAGTGGAAGTTCAGTTGCCACAGCAAGGCCAAGGCTTTCGCCCTTCAATGCCATCCCCGGTCCACTGGTTGCTGTAATCCCAAGGTCCCCACAAAACACCGCACCAACTACGCTCATGATTGCTGCGATTTCATCTTCTGCTTGGAATGTTTTAACCCTGAAATTTTTATACCCGGATAATATTTGAAGTATGTCGCTTGCAGGAGTAATTGGATATCCTGCAAAATAAATATCTAATCCTGCTTTTTCGGCTGCCGTAATTAACCCAAAACACAGAGCCTGGTTTCCCACAATATTCCGGTATACACCCGGTTCAAATTCTGCCTTTGAAACGGTTATAATATGCTGAAATTCTTCGATTGTGTCACCATAATTATAACCCGCTTTTAAAGCTCTGATATTTGCTTCCACTAATTCCGGACGTTTTGAAAATTTATTTTTTATGAAATTAATCGTGGGATCTAAAGTCCGGTCATACATCCAACTCACAAGACCTAGAGCAAACATATTTGTACTGCGGGAAATCAATTTTACACTCAGATCCATATCTTCGACGGCATTGGATACTAGTCGTGTCATATCCAGTGCTATTACTCTATAATCTCTGAGGGAATCGTCCTCTAATGGATTCAATTCCCATCCGGACAATTTTAAATTTTTATCAGTATAGTTTGCTTTATTGGCAATAATAATTCCGCTTGTTTTCAAATCCGCCAAATTGGTTTTTAATGCTGCCGGATTCATTGCAACCAGTACATCCAATTTATCTCCCGGAGTTCCAATATTGTCACTGCTAAACTGAATTTGAAATGAGCTCACTCCTGCAAGCGAACCGGCTGGAGCTCTTATTTCAGCAGGATAATCTGGAAATGTAGCCAAGTCATTTCCCATGATTGCAGTTGATTCAGTAAACCTGTTTCCCGTCAATTGCATACCGTCACCTGAATCTCCCGTGAACCGAATAACAACTCTATCAATGTCCTTCTTGTTCTTTGGTTTATTTGCCATAATCCTTATTCATCTAATTTATTTTAAACTCCCACTTTTGGTCATATGAAAGGTTTCAATTTAGGCAGGGTTGAAAAGGAGGTGCAAAGATTATAGAAACCTTATTTATATGATTTTTTATCCATTTTTTTGTATGATGCTTTTATTGACTTGATCAAACAAAATTCCTAGTTTCCAAGGAGAGCAAGTTATGACTGAATTACTTGATCCAAAACAATTATCGCTTTTCCCGAAATTGTCACCGAAAACGGATATTCGGTATATGACAAATCCATCCCAATTTGATTCTGCTTTAGATAATCTGAAGAAAATAAATGAATTCGGGGCTTTTATTCATCTTAATTTTACAAGTTTAAACTCAACGATAATTCTTGACTTTTCGGACTTCAAAACCCTGGATCATTATGTAGAACAACATTCCTCGAATACGCCATTTTCATTACATCTGTTACCGGAAGATTTACGAAGGGAACTTCAAAAGTTTCATGAAGAGCTCATTTCTTTTTTCACGGAGAAAAACTCTTTTCCTACGCCCTCCGGTTTTTTTCTGTATAGATCACATTTTTCACTTTGGAAGCATTTCACGGAACAAATAAAAAAATCAATAGATGAATTCCTTTACAGGAAATTAAGCCATGGAGGCTATCAACAGTTTTACATCAAATGTTTTCATGAGGGATTGGAACACATTCGTTCAATTGCAGGCGTTTCATCGTCCTGGAATTTTCCAACAAAAATTGAAATCCAAACCATTGAATCAGTTCGCAGAAAACAGCATGAGGAAAATTGCACAATTGAGCATTTAAAATTTACCGACCAGGATTTCCCTCTGAATTACCTTGTTTTGAAAACAGGACAACTCCCATTGAATCTCTCTGACTTTATCGCGCATATTCAGATTCACACAATTTTCAAATCAATTCACCTGGAATACTTGCCTGATAAAACGATTGAATCCATCAGCGACATCAAAACACTTGTACAAGAACTATAAGTACTCATTTATATCAAAAATTCTCTTGAATTCTGTTTAAATTCGATATTCAAACATGTCTCACAAAGAAAATATTCGATTAACTACTCTCAGCCACGGTTCCGGGTGAGCTTGTAAAATAGGTCCGGAAGACCTAGCCCAGGTTCTGGGTAAGCTTCAATTGATCTCTGATGAAAGAGTAATCGTCGGTTTTAATGGACACGACGATGCCGCCGTTGTACGTCTTGACGATGGGAAATTACTGGTGCAAACAGTAGATTTTTTTACCCCAATTGTGGATGATCCCTATCAATTTGGACAAATCGCAGCGGCAAACAGTTTATCGGATATCTACGCCATGGGTGCTAAGCCAATATTTGCACTGAATATCGTAGGATTTCCCATCAATGATCTTCCTAACGAAATCCTCACTACCATTCTCCAGGGCGGCGCTGACAAAGCAAAGGAAGCGGGGATACCTACTGTAGGCGGACATAGCGTGGATGACAAAGAACCAAAATATGGTTTGGTTGTTACGGGAGAGGTTGAGGAAAAAAATATAGTGACAAATAAATCTGCAATCCCGGGGGATGTTCTGGTACTGACGAAACCGTTAGGAACAGGAATTATTGCTACTGCAATTAAAAAAGGAGTGGTAAAAAATGATGTAATCCGGGCTGCTGTTGAATCCATGTCAGCTTTGAACGAACTGGCCTCAAAAATAATGGTTGAACTAGGTGTGAAAACAGCAACAGATGTAAGCGGGTTCGGATTGCTGGGACATCTAAACGAAATATGTGAAGCCAGCAAAGTATCAGCTGAAATTAAGTACGACGATCTTCCTCTCCTCCCTGGAGTTAATAAACTTGCTTCCGATGGCATTATCCCCGGCGGGACCAAGCGGAACCTGTCTTTCGCTACATCATTCACATATTTCCATGACAAGCTTACAAAAATTCAACAATTAATTAGCGCCGATGCTCAGACCTCCGGTGGACTTCTCATCTCTCTTCCCCCTGATTCAGCAAAAATGTTTATCAAAAAGTTTAATGAGCATTCTCCTATTAAAGCACAGGAGATAGGAAACATTATTAAACAAAAAACAAATACAATTTACGTTACGTAATTTCTATCTGTATCTATCGCATAAAATTGTATTTTTTCCTGCAATTATATTTTGATCATGAGCAATGTTTTGCATTTCCTTTTCTTTCGAATAGAAAATCCCCTTTATTTTGTATCAACGTTATCTCGAAGAGCTTCAAAAAATGGAATAAAATCCTTATCGAAAAACCTACCATAAATATCCCAGGTATCCCTTGCAACATTCGATCTATAAAAAGCCATCCCTACTCTATCAAAAGCCCGCGCATCTAAAATACCATCCTCAACCTGAAGAAAAACGTTTTCTATTCTACGAAGCCCCGCATAAACAGTCATTTGAGCGCTTGTTCTGTCTTCAGGATTTAAGTCTTCACTTTTTATATTATCCTCCAACATAAAACCAACTAACTTACCCAATCGTTCGTTCGAGGCTATTTCCAATGCCATATCCATAACTTGGTTTGAAATTGCTATGTTTGTCGCACCGCGGACAGCGCGAGTGTTTTGTCTAATCTCAAAGCCAACAAAACCAAGCGAGGCGATTAAACTAATAAAACCGATTAATTCAATAATTTGCCGCTTATCCTTCATGAAACGCTCCTTTAGGGTAATGCTCTATAATGTTTTTCTATTTTATTCACCTCTTCAATTTACCCAGAGGAATCAATTTGGAGGGTTACTTAGTTGGTGATTTGTTATTTGATTGTTTGGCTAAGTGGCAGGTATTATGTAACAATTCATTTCAATCCGTAGCTTAAATAAATTTGGAAACTACGATTTTGTGCCTCTGGAAAGAATTCACCATCTGTTAAGTCATTCATACCTAAAAAGTAAGTTCCAACTATAGATATTTGTTCATTAACCGAAAATCTTCCACCAAAAGTAAAACCAATATCCACCCTATTACCACCAAGGTCATCCCAATCATCGCCATCAATATCTTCTGTATTACTTTCACAATAACCATTATAACAATCTTTTGCTTTAGCTTTTCCATTTAAGAATAAACCAAGTTCAGGACCAAGTAAAAGAGCAATTTCTTGATTCAAAACGAATCGAAATGATAAATATCCTGTTATATAATTAAGTTTAAGTTCATATTCGGAATCATCAACTGAAGTAGAAAAGCCACGCTGGGAGTATGTTAATCCACCTATTACATTAGTATCAACTGATTCAATACCAAATTTGAAACCAAACAAATTATCAACATTAGTTATATCATCTCCTGCAATTGTTGAATAATTAAAACCACCTATGAGATTAGGGCCGATTTTTGTGGGATTCGATTCTCTTAATATAATTTCTTGAGTAGATTGTGTCTCTTGAGTCTTTGTAATACTTTGAGAAGGCATTTGAGGTTGAT
>NYYF01000025.1 GCA_002686675.1 Fidelibacterota bacterium | reverse complement strand
CCCTGCCGCCCATCATTATAGAAAGTCGCCCTTCAATATATTTTTTTGAATAACCGTGTTTTTCATCAATAGGCAGTTGCATGGTCATTCCAAGAGCTCGACCTCGAGGAATAATTGAAACCTTATGAACCGGGTCTGCACCTTCTGTTACCGATGCTACAAGAGCATGCCCTGCTTCGTGGTACGCTGTCAGTTTTTTCTCTTCTTCAGACAAAATCATGCTTTTTCTTTGTACTCCCATCATCACCTTATCAACGGCTTCCTCAAAATCTATCATTTCTACGGTTTTTTTTCTCTTCCGAGCTGCTAGCAGAGCCGCCTCATTCACAACGTTGGCCAAGTCAGCACCCACCATCCCGGGAGTACCTTTAGCAAGAACATCTAGCTTCACGTTTCGTTTATTCATCAGTATCTTTTTTGTATGCACCTTCAGAATTCCCAATCTTCCTTTCAAGTCAGGGATGTCCACAACTACATTCCGGTCAAACCGACCCGGGCGCAACAATGCAGAGTCAAGCACATCAGGACGATTCGTTGCTGTAATAACGATGATATTTTGGTTAGGTTCAAATCCGTCTAGTTCTACCAATAGCGCATTGAGTGTCTGTTCTCGTTCATCATGTCCGCCTCCCAGTCCTGCACCCCGCTGCCGTCCAACCGCGTCCAATTCATCTATAAAGATAATACAGGGGGAATTCTTCTTTGCCTGGTCAAATAAATCTCTTACCCTGGAAGCCCCTACGCCTACAAACATTTCAACAAAATCCGCACCACTGAGACTAAAAAAAGGTACATTCGCTTCACCCGCAACAGCCCTTGCTAATAAGGTTTTACCAGTCCCCGGTGGTCCTACGAGCAATACTCCTTTAGGAATTTCCGCTCCTAATTTTTGAAACTTCTTGGGGTGCTTTAAATAATCGATAACTTCTTTCAACTCTTCTTTGGCTTCCACACAGCCAGCAACATCATCAAATGTCACTTTCGGCATATTTGAATCCCAGATCTTCGCACGACTCTTACCGAAGCTAAATACATTTTTTATTCCGCCTGCTCCACCCTGCATTCGTCTCATAATAAAAAGCCAAAAAGCAATTAAAAGAATCCATGGTAGCATATTTATAAAATAGCCAGTCCAATCAATACTCTGCTCCTTAAAACTATATTCAACACCATATTGATTCCATTCATCCATAACATCTTTATCAACAAAGGGGAGAACGACGCGAAAACGACTAACGGCAACCTGATTACCTACACCTGAGATAATTGTCTGCGGTGTACTTAATTCTCCATGGAAAATGTTTACGATGACATCCGCTTTGCTTATTAGTCTATCCTCTAAAAATTCTTTGTATTTAAAATAATCGATTTCTGTTTCCTTGCGAGATCCCTCCGTAAAAAGATCCGAAAGAAAAATAGAAGCTACTATAATCAGTACCCATATCAGAGATGTTTTTCCAGCTCGTTTCCATTGAAAACTATTCAATGGATCTTTAGATTTCTTCCTGGGACTCCTAGGTGAGTCTCCCGGTTTTCTATTCCCTTTTTGGGGTGTATTTTTATTCAGATTCTCGGAAAAATATTTTTTATTCATATTCACACTCACAATTTTTTAAACCTGTAAATAGCTGGTAAATAACGGAATTTTTGGTCATAATCCAACCCGTAACCTACTACAAAATCAGGCGGAATTTCAAACCCCACGATATCGATTGGGAAATCCAGTTTTACAATTTCAGGTTTCAACAGAAGGGAAACAAAAATAAGGGATTGAGGCTTTGCTCCTTCCATCCTTTCTTTTAGAAACTGCACGGTGAAACCTGAATCAACTATATCTTCGACTACTACTACATGACGTCCTGTGATATCGGCCGAAATATCCTTCAACAACCGAATAGTCCCTGAAGGTTTATCATTGGAATAACTGTTCAGTTTTATAAAGTCCATTTCACAATTGATAGTCATAGTCCTCAGTAAATCCGCCAAAAAGATGAAACTTCCGTTTAATACGCCGATAAAGATCGGTACTTCATTCTTGAAACGGCCAGAAAGATTTTGTCCAATTTCCCTGATTTTACCCTGAATTTCATCTTCAGATAGTAAGGGTGTCAGCCTGTAATCGGTACCTTCTATCATTGAATATTCTTTCGAATAATTGAGATTTCCGCCAAATCGGTTGTTTTGGATGTAACTTTAACTTGGTTGCTAATCCGATGACCGCAGACCCAAATAATTTCATCATTTGCTGTAAGTACAAATTGATTATCTTTGTAAAACCGATCTATTTTTTCATCGATGAGAAAATCACTAATTTTTTTATGTCCATTCATCCCCAAGGGTATAAACATATCCCCAGGTACCCACGAACGGATTACAAGATTTTGGTTTTTAATTTCGTTTCCATCCACTACTTCTTTCCATGGGGTATTGTTCGGGGAACAATAATCTTGAACCCATTCCCATTTAAAATAGAAATCACCACAATCGGTAATATCTGCAGGATGAACGTTGTGACTTAATTTTTGTTTTTTCTGATTTTGTTTCAATATCAGGGATTGACGGTCATTCAACAATATCCATTTCATCGGTAAGAGAAATTTCTGTCCAGTTTTAGCGTGGACAAGGAAATGTTTTAATTCTTCCCACTGGTGACGACGCCATGATCTTTTTTCATCTCCAATAATTTTCTGGATAATTATCACTCGCAAAAGAATGGGCAGCCCATTAAAAATCATTTTATTCAAATATATAATACCATCAAAATCTTTTCTTACCACCTTTTCGTAAACTTCTTTACAAGCAAACGTAACTACTTCATCAGATTCTCTTGAAAATTCACACATTTTCTCAAAAGCAGGAATCAGGTTTGGGTTGAGATTTTCCCATGGGGGAACAATTTCATGACGGATTGCATTCCGTGGAATGGTTCTATCCTGATTTGTTCTATCTTCAATAAATTGAATATTATTTTTCTCAATAAAAGAAGTAATATCCCTCCGAGAAAAAGGCAATAGCGGTCGCACAACGAAACCAAATTTCTCATGAATCCCCTGAAGCCCCCTAATTCCGCTTCCCTCTCCCATTCGCATGAGAATTGTTTCTATCTGATCATTCCCATGATGAGCAGTAATAATTACATTTGCTTGTACTTCTTTTCGAATTGCCTCCAGTTTTTGATATCGTCGAATCCTGGCCCAAGCCTCCCAACTCTCCCCTTTTGATCGTGTAGAGGGATTTAATTTTTTTGTAATAATTGGAAAACCAATCTTTGCACAAGTCATTTTAACAAAAGCTTCATCTCTTTTCGAATCAGTTCTCAGCTGGTGGTTGATATGTCCAACCGTGATCCGGAAACCAAACTCATTTTTGAGCTCATTGACTAAAAAAAGTAAGCACATGGAATCCATTCCACCTGAAACAGCTACAACGACATGTTGACCGGATTGGATCAAGCCAGCTTTGTCAAGATGGTTTCGAAACTTTGTTATAAGATCATATGAATTCATTTTTTAGTACTCTTTGAGACAGGTAACCAATCTATTGTCTGTTAACTGTGTTAATTATTTGACTAAATATGATCAAAGAAAAACTTGGAGAAACATTGAATCTTATCTTCGTACGAATGAGGATAAAGAAACCATTCTGCAGCTGCAACACTACTTAATATTGAATTTCCATCCTGGGGAGTAAAACAAAATCCGGTAATTTCATGATCATTCCTAACATTCAGAGTTTGCTCTACCACGACTGTTTGATTCAAGATTCGTCCATAATGTCCCTGATCACGTCCAAATGAGAACACAGTACTCGTCATATCTTTTTCAGTCATTGCAACATACGGATTTGCATAAAGCTTTTCCAATACTGCTGTCAAAGTAGTAGGTTCCTTCACTCTTAAAGTAAACCAAAGTACATGCATATATTGGCTGTTTACTTTTACAGCGGAAGAAAATAAATTTAAATCAATGTCCATTGTATGAAAAAGTCCAGCTGCATCTTCAGCATGATGTGTACCGTATTTCGGTGATCCATGACTTCCTACTTGAGGAGAGGGGATAAAACTCCCGGACTGACTTATATCATTTGCTCTACGAATACAAACGAATCTTCCTTCCTCTAAATTATCATGGTCACCATCCAATGCCAACGTATGTGTAATACAACACAGGTTATGTGTATTACAAGAGACAATTTGAATAAACTGGTCATCAGAATTCAAGGTAGCATCATTTATTTTTCGCGCATATTTTTTCCCAAACCCAGACTCACTCCCCTGGGCTAAAAAACCCTTACCGCCTTTCATAAATTTATGATAATATTTTTCCTTATTTTTATGGCCAATCCCTCTCGGGGTACAATCTATCACAACTGTTGCCCGTTGTATTGCTTCTTCAGTTTCAAAATCAGGATCTAAGTCTAACGCTTTAAAATCATCAACTTTGTTAGAATCTACGGTTAATCTTCCCCCTCTTTTTATCAGTCCCACTACTTTGGAATGATCACTATTTAAAGCTGAATTCTTGTGAAATGTTATTTCATCAATTCCCAATTGATCCTGAAAATCGCAAAGAAGTCCGATGAGCGGTTCTCCAATTGTACCAGTACCTACAACATGTATGATCTTTCGATCCATAATACATACTCCTTATTAATTAAAATGCTGTTCATCAACGTAATGATTATATTACGGTAATTTCCTGCCATTCTCCGAATACATCTTTCATTTCTTGAACAATTTCTCCTAATGTGGCATATGCTTTGGCTGCGTGGATAATCGGTTCCATTATATTCCGCTCGCTGGTGCAAACATCTCGAATATCTCCCAAAGCATCATTCACTTTTTGATTATTTCTTTTCTTCCGTAATTCCTCGATCGCTTTAGTCTGATTTACTTCAGATTCCTTCCCAAGTTTCAAGATTGGTATTTCAATCTTTTCACCTTTCTTAACAAATTCATTAACACCTACCACTATTCGCTGTTTCTGATCTACTTTTTCTTGATATTCAAAAGCAGCTTTCGCAATCTCCCCTTGAAAAAATCCCTGTTCTATACCGGGAATGACACCACCTAATTCATCAATCTGTAAAAAATACTTTTCTGCAGACACTTCCATCCTATCTGTTAGTGACTCAATAAACCATCCACCACCTAAGGGATCTACCACGTTTGGCACACCTGTTTCATAAGCTATTAACTGTTGTGTACGAAGTGCAATTTCAGCAGATTTTTCAGAAGGTAATGCAAGCGTTTCATCCATAGAATTTGTGTGCAAAGATTGGGTTCCGCCCAACACACCCGCCAGAGCCTGAAAGGCTGTTCGAGCAATGTTTATCTCTGGTTGCTGGGCGGTGAGAGAACATCCAGCAGTCTGAGTATGAAATCGAAGCTTCCATGAACGTGGATTTTTTGCGTTATATTTGTCCTTCATTCGTTTTGCCCAGATTCGGCGTGCGGCACGAAACTTAGCAATCTCTTCAAAAAAATCAAGATGGGAGTTAAAGAAAAAAGAAAGACGAGGCGCAAAAGAATCTATATCCATTCCCGCCTTCACAGCATATTCGACATAGGTAAAGCCATCAGCCAACGTGAAAGCAAGCTCCTGTGCAGCAGTTGATCCCGCTTCCCGGATATGATATCCACTAATAGAAATCGTATTAAATTTAGGCATATTTTTTGTACAGAATCCCATCATATCCGTTATGATTCTCATTGATGGTTCCGGTGGAAAAATCCATTCCTTCTGGGCAATAAATTCTTTCAAAATATCATTCTGCAATGTACCAGTTAGTTGATTCAATGGTACCTGTTGTTTCTCTGCTAAAGCAATATAAAATGCCAATAGAATGACAGCGGGACCATTGATAGTTTGAGATACTGAAATCTTACCAAGATCAATTCCGTCAAACAGGATTTCCATATCTCTCAGGGATGCAACATTTACACCGCACTTACCAACTTCACCTGCTGAAATGGGATGATCAGGATCATAACCCATAAGCGTCGGCATATCATACGCAACGGATAACCCGGTCTGGCCCTGGTTTAATAAAAAATGGAATCGTTCATTCGTTTTCTTCGGGGTTCCAAAACCGGAAAACTGCCTCATTGTCCATAGCCTACCACGATAAAGGTTTGGATGAATCCCACGTGTATAAGGGTACTCTCCGGGGAATCCCAACTGTTTGATGTACTCTTCATCAAGGTGAGTTGGATAATAAAGTATGTCCAACGGTTCTCCGCTCAGAGTATCAAAATTATAATCTCTGGTAGAAGAAGACTCTACCGACTTTTGCCATTTATTTTTCTTCATTTTGAATGAATCCACTTTACTATTCATATCATTATTCCAATTTTTTCAGTATTTAAAAAATGTAATGCTTAAATTACCCTTAAATAAAAATTAGTGCAAAGTCCTTAGATAAGAACACCTGTCCGTTAACTATTAGCATTTATCGCATCTGTTAAAAATATTTCAGCACTTTTTTTCATAAATTTTGGTGTCTTTTTCCCTGCTTAAAAGCGACACATCCTTCTGCCACTATCCATAAAACAAATACAAAAAGAATTATACTTATGATGGCAAGAGGTCTATTAGTTCCCCAAAATGCCTGTATTTTTAAAATCAAGGCAGTCAATGTAATGGCGGTAATAAACAAAAATGGTAATACCAATGGAAGAATCGGTTTTTTTCTGAGAAAAAAATAACGGTAGCCAATAACAAAACAGGCTAAACCTGAAATAGCCAAAATGAGGGCGCTCATTGTTCAAATATTTAATGAGGGAGTAACTTCCGGTATCAATTCCTGAATAGCGGTTGTTATCCCCTCTCGATCCAAACCATGCAATTGCAATAGTTGATCTCGTGTGCCGTGTTCTACAAATTTGTCTGGCAATCCTAATCGTTTTAACTTACCATTAAAACCGCGTTCCAAGAGCCAGGAAGCTACCCCATCTCCAAATCCACCTATCACTACGCCCTCTTCAATTGTTATAACGTATTTAAATTTTTTCAATATATTTTGAAGATAACCGTTATCCATTGGTTTAATAAATCGACAGTTCACTACTTCACAATTGATACCATTTTCCTTCATTATTTTACTCGAATCCAAAGCATGGAAAACCAAGGGGCCAACACAAAGGAGAACAACATCTGCTCCTGTTTTTAAAACTTCCCAGGATCCAATCGGAAGTAATTCTGCCTGTCCTAATTCTTCAAATTGAATAGAACTGCCTTTTGGATATCGAATTGTGAAAGGAAACTCTGTCTGATTGAGACCTGTATACAACAGATGACGGAATTCATTGCCATTTTTGGGAGCAGTTACAATAATATCTTGGACACATCGAAGATAAGCAATGTCTAAAGCCCCATGATGAGTGGCACCATCTTCACCGACAATTCCAGCACGGTCCATGCAAAATATTACCGGTAGCTTCTGGATAGCAACATCATGAACCAAGTGATCATAAGCTCTCTGCAAAAATGTTGAGTAAATCGCTATAATCGGACGAATTCCTTGCGTAGCTAGACCACCGGAAAAGGTAACAGCATGTCCTTCCGCAATACCAACATCGTAAAACCGTCCAGGAAATTCCTTTGCGAAAGGAACAAGACCAGTACCTTCCCGCATTGCTGCAGTAATACAGACTGTATCAGTTCGGTTTCGGGAGACTTCGCAGGCCAGAGACCCGAAAACTGATTGAAATGAGGGAGCAGAAAAACTCTTGTTTTCTGGATCTAGTTCAACTTCATTCGGACCTCTGCCGTTGGGACTAACTCCATGATACTTGACCGGATCTGCTTCAGCTACACGCATTCCCTTGCCTTTTTTAGTTAGGACATGTAATAATACGGGTGTTGAAATATTCTTAATATTCTTTAATGTATGAGTGACCTCATCCAGATCATGTCCGTTGATTGGACCAAAGTATCGGAAGCCTAATTCATCAAAAAGAATGCCAGGGACAACAAGACTTTTCAAGCTTTCTTCAATCTTTTTTAAAAATGTTCGCGTGATTTTCTTGGCCACTGGAAGTTTTCCAGATAAATTCCAGATTTCATTCCGAATACGATTATATATGGGGTTAGAAATTAGTCGAGTAAAATAAGTGGATATAGCACCCACATTTGGACTGATAGACATTTCGTTGTCATTCAAAATCACCAATATTTGGGTATCCCCGTGTCCCGCATTATTAATCCCCTCAAAAGCAAGGCCTCCAGTCATTGCACCATCACCAATTACTGCAATAACTCTATGGTTTTTCCCTTGTAAGTCACGGGCTTTAGCTACACCAAAAGCAGCCGAGATTGAAGTGGAAGCATGTCCGGCACCAAATACATCATATTCACTTTCAGAGCGCTTTAAAAATCCACTTAATCCTTTGTATTGTCGAATTGTAGGGAAACGATCGAACCGGCCGGTCAACAGTTTATGTACATATCCTTGATGACCTACGTCCCAAATAATTTTATCCTCAGGAGCATCAAAAATGTAATGTAGTGCTATGGTTAATTCCACTACCCCCAAAGTTGGGGCCAAATGGCCACCTGTTTCGGTAATTACATCAATAATATATTCCCGTAATTCTTGGCACAGTTCATATAATTCATCTTTGGAAAAAATTTTTAAATCCAAAGGTCTCTGAATTGTCGGTAAATATTTAAGTGACATACGTCTGACTTTTTCTGTCATGTTGAGATTGTTTTACCCTGTGAAATGCCAATTCGTGAAAAATAGTAACTCCATCCAATTCCGGGTGGAAGATCAATCCGATATGATGGTTTTCCCGGATTGCCACAGGATGTCCACTCAAAGAACCCAACACTTCTATATTCCGTCCAGTACTTTCGATTCGAGGGGCTCGTATCATGGTAACGCGACTATAAAAAGAATTATTATCTTCGAAGAATTTTACTTCCTTAGTAGTAGAATGAATTTGGCGCCCATAAGCATTACGGCATACCACCACATCCAGTATACCCAAAGGGTTGACTCTGGAATCTGAGACTTTTCGGGCCATAAGAATCAATCCGGCACAGGTACCCAAAACTGGATGTACATCGGCAAAGGCTTTCAACGGCGCTCTCAGTTTATTTCGATCTATGAGCAGAGATATAGTTGTTGACTCCCCTCCAGGTATAATCAATCCTTCCAGCTCATCCAAATCAGAAGGACCCCGAACAGCAACCGAATCCATCCCCAAAGTTTGCAGGATTTGATGATGTTTTTCGAAGTCGCCCTGAAGCTCAAGGACGCCGATGCGCATTACCAGCCTCGTTCTTGAAGTTTTTCCTCATCCGGAATCTCGGATATATCCAACCCTTTCATAGCTTTTTTCAATCCGGCTGAAGCATCCGCTACTTTTTCTGCAATCTTATAATGTGTTGTTGCAACAACAATTGCCCTGGCTCGCAAATCAGGATCTTCGCTCTTGAATATACCTGAACCAACAAAAAGGGATTCCGCACCCAATTGCATCATGAGGGAAGCATCAGCTGGAGTTGCAATACCTCCGGCAGCAAAATTAGGAACAGGAAGTTTCCCTAGTTTAGACACTTGTTGAGCCAAAGAAAGAGGGGCACCTAAATCTTTAGCCTTCGAAGCCAATTCCACTTCATCACATTCTTTTAGTCCACTTATCTGCCTGTTTATAGTTCTCATGTGGCGAACCGCTTCCACAATATTTCCGCTTCCAGCCTCCCCCTTGGTTCGGATCAAAGCTGCTCCTTCTGCTATACGACGTAAAGCTTCTCCAATATCCCGGGCACCGCATACAAACGGGATTTTGAAATCGTGTTTCCAAATATGGTTCTTCTCATCTGCAGGGGTAAGTACCTCACTTTCATCTATGAAGTCAACCTCCAAGGATTCCAGAACTTGGGCCTCGGCGAAATGACCAATTCGGCATTTGGCCATAACCGGTATTGAAACCGCTTTCTGAATTTCGCGAATCATGCTTGGATCACTCATTCTGGCAACACCACCATCTTCACGTATATCAGCAGGAATTCGTTCCAAGGCCATAACGGCACAGGCACCTGCCCCTTCGGCGATCTTTGCCTGTTCAACCGAAGTTACATCCATTATAACCCCACCTTTCAGCATTTCAGCTAGCCCGACTTTGACTTCATAGGTTCCTTTAGACATGACTCTCCTCATTTCGAATAATAGTTAGAGTTTCACAATAACGAACCACATCCTGAATGATACTGTCCGGGGTAGATGCACCGGCAGTAATTCCCACTGTTTCANCATTGTTAAACCAACCTGACTCTATATCATTCACACAAGTTACNTGATAAGATTTTTTATTCCGTTCCAGTGCTAACTGNTGGAGACGCTTGGAATTTGCACTGGTGAATGAACCAATTATCAACATTACATCACATTTCTGAGAGAGATCCTTAAGTTGTTGTTGATTCCTTTTTGTTGGGAAACAAATTGTATTCACAAACCGCAAATCAAAGGCTTTTATCATTATGATATTTATAATTGTTTGAACATTTTCAATGGTTTGTGTTGACTGACTAACGATACCAACTTTTTTCATTTTTCGGAGATTTTGTGCCTCCTCTGGCGAAGAAATAACAATAGAATTTTTTATCTGGCTCGCGATTCCAATTACTTCATCGTGTCCATGATCACCTATGATAATTATACGTCTGCCTTCTAATACCAATGCTTTAACTTCATTATGAATTTCTTTAACCAAAGGACAGGTAGCATCAGTAATATTCATCCCTTTATCCTTTGCTTCATTCCAAACATCTGTTGCAGTTCCATGCGCTCTAAATAATAGAGAGTTTCCATTGGGAACTTGATCCAATGAACGAACAACTTTTGCACCAACTTTTTCAAGGTCTTTGACAACATTTTCGTTATGGACAATATTTCCCAACATATAGACATCGCCACTCTCTTCTGCTGTTTTGTATGCGAGATCAACCGCATCACGCACACCAAAACAATAGCCTGAATCTTTTGCGATAATTAATTTCATTTACTTTGATATTTCTGTTCTTGTAAGGATTGTTTTGTCTCATTAAGAACTTTAGGAAGAACTGTTTCCATACTGCCCTCCAATACTGCACCTGCAGCCAAGGGATGTCCTCCACCTCCTAAAGACTTTGCAATACCGTTAATAATGTATTTCCCTTTTGACCTATAATTAATTCTACAAGTATCATGACCACTGTCTAAGATCATGAGCGCGACTTCAACTCCACGAATGGTTCGAACAAAATCAGTTAACCCTCCTACATCTTCAGATATAGAATCACATTCATCCAATGTGGACTTATCAATGATAAACCAAGCTAGTTCGTTGTCACATTCAAAAGTAAGGTTACTTAAAATATTACCCAATAATTTGATCCTACCTTTGGAATTTGTTTCATAAACCTGTTGATAAATATAAGAATGATTAATACCAGATCGAAAACATTCAATAGCAATTTCGTGACATTTGATATTCGTATTACTATATCTAAATGACCCAGTATCTGTCATTATAGCAGTATATATTCCCTCGCAAATTTCTTTTGGTAACTGCCCGGCTCTAACTAATTTAAGATAATTATAAAGCATTTCTCCTGTTGCAGCAGCATTGACATCTACTAAATTATAAGTAAACAAATTATCTTCCTCATGAGGATGATGATCAATATTCAGAGTTGGAAGCGAATAGCTATTGATTTCACTACAGATTGTTTTTAGCCGTTTTATATCGCCCACATCAAAAATAATAACCAAATTCACATTTTTGATCCAATCTTGATGTTGCACTAACTCATGAACTTCAAATATCTGTTCAGAGTTTAAAAAACTGTACTCTAGGGGCATTCTTGAACAGGTGATGATTCGACAATCTTTTCCGATTTCTCTCAAGTGAAAATACATAGCAGCACAACACCCAAGACCATCTCCATCAGGATTTTCATGTGTTGTGAGTAAAATTTGATCAGCTTCACTAATCAGGGATTTAACTTTGTTAAAATCAATCATAATACTTTCACTAGAAAAATTATAGAAATATGGTGTTTCATAGGAATAATCTAAAATAGAGGATATACAGTTACAATTATTTAGTTCGATCCCACTGAGATTCATTTACCTCATACTTATAGGTATAAAAACGTGCCAATACAAAAAGAAAATCAGACAGCCGGTTCAGATATTGAATCCAACGTTCAGTTCTGTTTTCTACTTCAAGGAGTTCCACAATTTTTCTTTCTACTCGCCTACAAACCGTCCTTGCTATATGAACGCGAGAAGAAAAATCATCACCTCCTGGCAAAATAAATTCAACCAGAGGCGGAAGATTTGAATTCATTTCTTTTAAGTTATTCTCAATGCCAACGAGTCGGTCATCCGATAGAAGGATTTTATTAGAATCAGGGATGGATAGTTCGCCACCAAAATTTAACAAATCATTCTGGATACTCTGCAATATATCAACTAATTTGTCGTCCCTACATCCAGTGCATGCAAAACCAATCGTAGCATTTAGTTCATCAATTTGTCCTAGGCATTCGATACGTATATGGGACTTTGAGACAGTTGTTCCATCTCCAAGAGTAGTCTGACCTTTATCACCAGCTTTTGTAGCAACTTTTGAAATCCTCATTAGAAGAAAATTACGGAGACTAAGATGAAGATCGGAATGAGAATCGGAAAGGAATATTTCAACATATATCCAAAGAAACTCGGCATGGTTATTCCTGCTTCTTCTGAAATGGATTTTACCATAAAGTTAGGTGCATTACCAATGTATGTTGTGGCACCCATAAACACTGCACCTGCAGAAATAGCCAGCAACGTCGTGTATAATTCACCCATAAGCTGGACTGCATCACCTCCTGCCGTGTTGAAGAACACCAGATAAGTTGGAGCATTGTCCAGAAAACTGGAAAGGATTCCAGTTGCCCAGAAATACGTGACATTCACCGGATTGCCATTGTACGACACGGAATTTACCACACCGGCAAGTGCGCCGTCGGCTCCAACTTTCAGAATAGAAATCGCCGGAATGATCGTGATAAAAATCCCTGCAAAAAGTATGGCTACTTCCTGAATGGGAAACCATGTAAATTCGTTTTTCCTTCGTATATCCTTTGGTGTCATTTTCCAGCTTATTCCCGTTAACACTAACAGGAGAATATCCCGGGTAATATTCTGTAATTCTATTTCTACATGGAAAACAGTGAAGGATAGTTGCGGATGCCAAAATCCGCTCAACAACACTGAAGACATCACACCGGCAAGAAGCAGAAAATTGAATTTACCTTCCAATCCAAGTTTTACTCCCGATTCGTCCGTAACCTTTACTAATGGATCAGGAAGATCTTCTTTTCGATAGTAAAATGAATCCAGTGTATAAAAAAGTATTAGCAGCAGAACCACCACAAATAGCATTGGTTCCAGCATAGCTTTTGTTGTCCAAAAAAAGTCTACCCCTTTTAAAAAGCCCAAAAACAAGGGTGGATCACCAAGCGGAGTTAAAGATCCACCAATATTTGCCACAAGAAAAATGAAGAATACCACCACATGCACTTTGTGTTTACGGTCGATATTCGCCCGAATCAATGGACGAATCAGTAATATGGCAGCGCCGGTGGTTCCCATCCAACTGGCAAGAATGGTTCCGACAAGAATAATCCCTGTATTTACAATGGGACTACCCACCAATTTTCCTGTAAGCCGAATTCCACCAGAGATGGTAAATAAAGCCAAAAGCAAAATGATAAATGGAATGTAGTCTAAAAAGCCAACATGGAGAAATTCATAAAAAGTAGTGGGCAATCCTTTTTGAATCGCCATTGATAGCAAAAGAACCCCACCCCAAAAGAACGTTACTTTTCCAAAGTGATGATGCCAAAATGTTGGAGCAACCAACGGGAAAACTGCAATAGAAAGCAATATCCCGATAAATGGGATTACCCAGGAAATAGACAAATCAGAACCGGCCAAATGAGGAGTATAAATATCTCCCCCTGTTGACCCCATAATTTCCACTGGTATTATCAGAAGAAAGAAAAGAACCATCCAGCAGAAAAAATTTTTTGGAATCATCATATGCAAATATGTGTAGTAAATCCTTTCATCAGAAAACAGTAGTTGCTGCTTCAGCAGTAATCTTTAAAAGAAATCCCGGAGTGATCCCAAGGGTAAGAACAATCACGGCAAATAATCCGATTAGACCTAGTACCAATACTCCAGATACTGGATGTGGAG
>NYYF01000024.1 GCA_002686675.1 Fidelibacterota bacterium | reverse complement strand
GAGGAGGCTTTGTCCGTTGCCCGTCAACAGATTGAAAATGGTGCCCAGTTGATTGATGTGAACATGGATGAAGGTCTTTTAGAATCTGAAATGGTAATGCAAAAATTTCTTCGTTTGATTGCTTCCGAACCTGATATCAGTAAAATACCGATTGTAATTGATTCCTCAAAATGGTCTATTATTGAAACCGGACTAAAAAATATCCAGGGGAAGGGTGTGGTGAATTCAATTAGCTTAAAGGAGGGAGAAGAACAGTTTTTAGAGCAAGCTCAAAAGGTCTTGCGTTATGGTGCCGCTGTCATCGTTATGGCATTTGATGAGGAGGGACAGGCAGATACAATAGAACGGAAAGTGTCTATTTGTCAGCGGGTATATGCGCTGCTTACTAAAAAAATCGGTTTTTTTCCAGAAGATATTATTTTTGACCCGAATATTTTTGCAGTAGCGACAGGAATTGAAGCACACAATGAATATGCTATCAATTATTTAGAAGCTACCCGACAAATCAGGAATTCCTGTCCCGGTGTTCATATCAGCGGAGGAGTGAGTAATTTGTCATTTTCATTTCGTGGGAATAATGCCATCCGGGAAGCGATGCATTCTGTATTTCTGTATCATGCCATTCAGGCCGGAATGGATATGGGGATTGTCAATGCGGGTCAATTGGCAGTGTATGATGATCTTAGTCCGGATATCCTTAAACGGGTCGAAGATATTCTGTTTAATCGCAGGGATGATGCTACGGAACGTTTATTAGAAATCGCGAAATCTTTTAAAAAGGTTGAACAAAAATCAACTCAAGATATGACTTGGAGAACGAACGCTGTTGAAAAAAGAATTGAACATGCTTTAGTGGAAGGAATTACAGATTTTATTGTGGAAGATGTTGAGGAAGCGCGAAAAATGCTCAGTTACCCAATTGAAGTTATTGAAGGTCCTCTTATGGATGGAATGAATCGCGTCGGAGATCTCTTTGGTTCAGGAAAAATGTTTCTTCCACAGGTAGTAAAAAGCGCAAGGGTTATGAAAAAAGCTGTGGCGTATCTTGTTCCTTTTATTGACAAGGAACAATCCGGGGAGAAAAAATCTCAGAAAAAAATCTTAATGGCAACAGTGAAAGGAGATGTGCATGATATTGGAAAAAATATTGTAGGAGTTATACTGGGATGTAACGGCTATGAAATAATTGATCTGGGAGTAATGGTTCCGGCGGATAAAATTATCAATGCTATAAGGGACAATGAGGTAGATATTATCGGTCTCAGTGGGTTGATTACTCCTTCATTGGAAGAAATGATTTATGTAGCGGGTGAATTGGAAAGGGAAAAACTTTCTGTACCCCTTCTTATTGGAGGAGCAACAACCTCAAAAAAACATACCGCTGTGAAAATTGAACAGCAGTATTCGGGTCCTACAGTCTATGTAACGGATGCTTCCCGCAGTGTAGGAACTGTTCAATCCTTGCTGAATAAAAAAAGAAAGGGAGAATTCATTGCCGATGTACGTAAGGAATATTCCCGTATTCGTGTTTCTTATGAAGAAAAAAAGGTTACGAGAAATTTGATTTCTCTATCTGAAGCACGGAAAAAGAAATCTCACCAAAACTGGAAGAATTATATTCCACCTGAACCCGAATTAAAGGGAATTCGCATTTTTGACAATTATGCTTTGGATGAATTAACAAACTATTTTGATTGGACACCCTTTTTTACTGCATGGGAATTGAAAGGAAAATATCCAAAAATATTTAGAAATAAAAAAGTGGGTCGCCAGGCAAAGATACTTCATGATGACGCATTGAAACTCCTCAATCAAATCGTGTCTCATAACCTTCTCATAGCCAAAGGAGTAATCGGATTTTTTCCAGCGGTGAGTATAGGAGATGATATTCGTATTTTTAGAGATGAGGGGAGACAACAGGAGAGAATGGTACTTCACCATCTTCGCCAGCAAATATCCAAATCTCAAGAACAACCCAATCGGTGTTTGGCCGATTATGTTGCACCGGAGGAATCCGGACTTAAGGATTGGATTGGAGCTTTTGCGGTGACCGTGGGATATGGAGTGGAGACACTCTCAAAAAGATTTGAAAAAAATGGAGATGATTACAACAAAATTCTTCTTAAGATTCTGGCAGATAGATTTGCGGAAGCCTTTACGGAAAGAATTCATGAGCGTGTTCGTCAAGAATTCTGGGGATACGCTAAGGATGAGGTAATGGATAATGAAAGTTTAATTCGTGAAAAATACAGGGGAATTCGACCTGCCCCGGGCTATCCATCTTGCCCGGATCATACGGAAAAATCAAATTTGTGGAATTTGTTAAAGGTAGAAAAACATACGGGGATCACTTTGACAGAGAATTTTGCAATGATCCCCGCTGCTTCTGTAAGCGGGTGGTATTTTTCTCATCCGGATTCTGCCTATTTTGGTCTTGGACCAATAACCAGGGAGCAAGTGACAGATTATGCAAGGAGAAAAGGAATAGAATTTAATACTGCTGAAAAGTGGCTGGCACCTCATCTGGGATATTAGAAATATAAAATTAAGGTGAAAAAATACAAAGAACCGGAAATATATTGGTTAATATCAACAGACTGACTAAATGAAGATATCAGAAAAAATAGCAAATTATAAAACTCAAGGTAAAACGTTTTACAGCTTTGAGTTTTTTCCACCAAAAACAGATTTTGGGATGGATAACTTATATAGTAGGATTGATAGGATGGCATCCCTTCAACCAGCCTATATCGACATTACCTGGGGAGCAGGGGGATCTACTTCCAATAAAACTCTGGAAATGTGTAAAACAATCCAAAAGTATTTTGGTCTGGAAGTTATGATGCATCTTACCTGTACAAATATGCGAGTGTCATCAATCAAAAAAGTACTTATAGAAGCGGAAAAAAATGATTTATCTAATATATTAGCTTTAAGAGGAGATCCTCCAGAAGGGTCCTCTAGTTGGGAACAGCATGAAGATGGATTTCACCATGGGATAGATCTTGTTCGATATATTAGAAAAGAGTTTGGGGACCACTTTTTCTTAGGTGTTGGCGGTTACCCAGATGGCCATCAAGAACAAAGCGATCTTGATGCTGATATATCTTTTCTAAAGGAAAAAGTGGAGTCAGGAGCAGATATTGTAGTGACACAACTATTTTATGATGTAGATAAATTTCTTTTCTTTAGAGATAAATGTATAAAAGCAGGTATAAAAGTACCAATAATCCCAGGAATCATGCCTATACATAATTATGCCAGGTTTTTAAAATTTACTCAATTTTGCCAGGTTAGTGTTCCTGACTCAGTCACTGTGCAATTGGAACCTATAAAATATGATGATTCCAGTGTGATTAATTACGGCATTGATCAGGCGTCTGGGATGTGTCAGAAACTCATTGAAAATGGTGTGCCTGGTATACATTTTTATACACTGAATTTGGAAAATTCTGTTTCAGCAATATTAAAGTCACTTGGTCTTGTTTCATCCCAAGGTATCATTAAGGAATTGCCATGGCGGCAATCAACATCAGGTAGCAGGAAAACAAGTGAAGATGTACGCCCAATATATTGGAGTAATAGACCTGTAAGCTATTTAACACGCACAGAAATCTGGGATGATTTCCCTAATGGTCGATGGGGCGATATAAAGAGTCCAACTTTTGGTGAACTCAACCAGTATCATGCTATAAGAGCAGGTTCTAAGAGTGATAAAATTAGAGCCAAAAGAAAAAAGATATGGGGAGAGCCAAAAACTATCAAAGATATAACGGATGTTTTTGTGTCGTTCTGTAAAGGAAAGATAAATAGTTTACCATGGTGTGAGATGCCACTTGCACAAGAGAGTAAACAAATTTCTGATGATTTGCTTAAACTCAATGAAATGGGATATTTTACTATAAATTCTCAGCCTAAAATCAATGGTTTACCATCAGAAGATGCTGAGGTTGGATGGGGTGGCTCTGGCGGAAGAATTTATCAAAAAGCTTATCTGGAATTTTTTACATCGAAGGGTAAATTAGATAGGTTGCTAAAAAGCATAGGGTCAAAAGAAAATATTTCCTATGAGGCAATTAATATTAGTGGTGATTTAATTACAAACTTACCAGAAAATAATGCAATGGCTGTTACGTGGGGTGTTTTCCCTAATAAGGAAATTATTCAACCTACCATTGTAGATACGCGGTCATTTTTAATCTGGAAGGATGAGGCGTTCAGTTTATGGATGAATGATTGGGCTTCAATATACGAACCGAAATCTGGATCATATAAACTCATAAAAGAAATATATGACACATATTACTTAGTAAATATTGTTGATAATGATTATGTTGATGGTGAATTGATACAACAAATGCTTATATTTTAATAATATATAAATTAAACCAGTTTAAAACCCAGAGGTTAGACATAGAGAGATTGATACTACAAAAAACAGATGATAACAAATTTTTCATCATGAACAAGGCAAAAGCAGCAACATCTGTTTTGAATTAATTAATTTGTTAAATATTTGTAAATTAAAAAGGAGAAATATATAGACTATGAAGAACATGTATTTGTTTACTTCCGAATCTGTAACTGAGGGCCATCCGGATAAAGTTTGTGATGCAATCTCAGATGCGTTAGTGGATGATTTTCTTAGACAAGACCCAGAATCGCATGTCGCTTGTGAAACTTTAGCTACCAAAGGGCTGGTCATTGTATCAGGTGAGGTACGTTCAAGTGGCTCTACAAATGTAGAGGCTATCGTTAAAAATACACTTCGCCAAATTGGCTATACTCGGGAAGCCTATGGGATGGACGATGATAAAGTGGAAATATTGGTTAAACTACAGAAACAAAGTAGTGAAATTGCTCAAGGTGTAGATGAATCTGGCGAGCATGAACAGGGTGCCGGAGATCAAGGATTGATGTTTGGTTTTGCCTGTACAGAAACACCAGAATTGATGCCCCTTCCCATTCATTTAGCCCAACGTTTAACAGAACGACTTGCCAAAGTAAGGAAGAATGGATCCTTACCCTGGTTGGGCCCGGATGGAAAATCCCAAGTGACAGTCCAATATGAAGATGGCAAACCGGTTTCCATAAACAACGTTGTTATTGCCACTCAACATGATAATATGCTTGATCGTTTTGGTACAGAAGAAAAGGAACATGAATTTATTCAGGCTGAAGTGATCAAACACATAATAGAGCCAGTACTGGAAAAGTGTGAATTACCTTACAATAAATCATTTATTGTCAATGGAACCGGGCGTTTTGTGCATGGAGGTCCGGATGCAGATACTGGATTGACGGGAAGGAAGATAATTGTGGACACCTATGGAGGGTATGCCCCGCATGGCGGTGGAGCATTTTCTGGGAAAGATCCATCCAAAGTTGATCGTTCTGCAGCCTATATGGCAAGATATATTGCAAAAAATATAGTTGCTGCCGGGCTGGCAGAAAAATGTGAGGTGCAGTTCGCCTACGGCATCGGTGTTGCAGAGCCTACGTCATTTTATGTNCGNACTTTTGATACNGGTACAATCAGCGATGAAAAATTAACAGAAATNGCNAAAAATGTTTTTCCTCTGAAACCNGGTCAGATTATTNAACATCTTGATTTGAAATCCCCTCGTTATAGAGATACAGCAGCCTATGGACATTTCGGCAGGAACGGAGATAAATTTACTTGGGAACAAACTGATATGGTGGATACTCTTCAAGCTTTAGTGAACAATAAAACAGAAAAGGAAGTTTTATGTCAGTAGATGTGAAACCAGTTCAAATTGTTGAATCAATACCGTACAAAATACAGGATTTGAATCTATCAAAAGCTGGTCNTAAAAGGATCAAAATTGCGGAGAAGGAAATGCCAGGCNTNATGGCAACCCGAAAGAAATATGGACCGAAGNAACCACTGGCTGGAAAAAANCTTACTGGTTCCTTACATATGACTGTAGAAACAGCTGTGTTGATCGAAACACTGGTTGAATTAGGTGCTGATGTCCGCTGGGCCAGCTGCAATATTTTTTCTACAGANGACGACGCTGCAGCAGCTATANCGGAGACTGGTGTGCCNGTTTNTGCATGGAAAGGTGAAACATTAGAAGAATACTGGCAGTGTACACTACAGGCATTGACTTTTCCAGANAGNGGAGGACCTNACCTTATTGTTGATGATGGTGGTGATGCAACATTATTGATTCATAAGGGTTATGAACTCGAAGAATATTTCGCAAAACACGGATCAGCACCAGAAGTCACCACCACAGTTGAAGAAGAGCAAATTATTGAAAGATTATTACGTGAAATATTAGATAAGGATCCACTACACTGGCACAAGGTTGTAAAAAATGTCATTGGTGTATCGGAAGAAACCACCACTGGTGTTCATCGCCTGCACCAGATGGAAAAAAACCAAACATTGTTATTCCCGGCGTATAATGTCAACGACTCAGTTACAAAATCAAAATTTGATAATATTTATGGCTGTAGAGAATCTCTCGCCGATGGGTTAAAACGAGCCATGGATGTAATGGTAGCGGGCAAGACAGTACTCATATGCGGCTATGGCGATGTGGGACGTGGCTGTGCCCAGTCCATGCGTGGTTACGGTGCCCGTGTAATGATAACGGAAATTGATCCTATTTGTGCCTTACAGGCTGCTATGGAAGGCTATGAAGTAGTAACAGTNGAGCAGGCACTNCCCGAAACAAATATTTTCGTAACGNCAACAGGAAATANAGACGTCNTTACCCTGGGACACATGAAAGCGATGAAAGACCAGGCTATTGTGTGCAACATTGGTCACTTTGATAATGAAATCCAGGTAAATGCACTGAATGATGATCCTGCTGTCAAAAGAGATGTGATTAAACCNCAGGTTGACTGCTATACTTTTGAAACTGGAAATCAAATTTATGTTTTAGCGGAAGGACGTTTAGTCAATTTAGGCTGTGCTACAGGGCACCCAAGCTTCGTTATGTCCAATTCATTCACGAACCAGGTGTTAGCTCAGATTGCACTGGTAACTGAAAAGCCCGGTTTAGGTGTGTATATGTTGCCAAAAATACTTGATGAAGAAGTTGCCCGACTTCACCTGGATAAATTGGGTGTTACGCTCACAGAATTAACTGATGAACAGGCTGATTATATTGGGATATCCAAAAAAGGCCCATATAAACCGGAACATTATCGATATTAATAATTTTTAAAGCACTATGAGAGAATCCTTCCTCAAGATATTTGTTTTTCCTTTTCTGGGGNTTTTCTCNTTNNTNAGCGTATCCTGTGATTTCGAAAGCCCCTCAGAATTTGAGATGCCTACCTGGTATGTGGATATTAAGTTGCCCTTNCTTCAGGAACGGTATGNNTTNGAGGGNATGGTAGATAGCNNACAGATTTTTCCANCCNCNGATTCTATGGNAATGCAATTGGTTTTTGAAGATNNCCTNCCGNCAACTTCAATNGATNCAGATTGGCTGGAAGTAGCTGTAAATCAATCGATAGAGTTTGAAACGGATCCTGTCATGAATCCCGAATATAATTATGATACTTTGGTTNATAAANTTGGTATAATTNATATCGACTCCCTCCCCACAGGCCTCATTGATATTACAGGTGAGAAATTTTTTGCTCCTCCAGATGAAGACACTGACATTCTTGCTTCATCCTGGAATGCTTTTGCAGAAACATTTGAGATGGAAGTGGAAATTACAATTCCTTTCCCTGGTATAGATCAGGAAACCTTACCGGATTTTGTCACATCGGTTGATGGTGTTGTTATTTCTGATACGATGGATCCTCAGGGATGGGAGCCTAAATTCCAGACTAGTATTACGAACAATGGATTGCCCACTTCCTTGGAGAATATAAGTTTTGAACTTTTGACCGGTGAAAATATGAATAGTCCTGATATACTGGCAAATCATTCCCAGGATATTCTCGCAAAGGGGGCCAGTTACCAGGATAACACTCCCTTAGGAGATAGTACACTTAGCAATGCTCTTAAAATGGTATATAGATTTGGGATAAGTCAATATAATGGAGGATCTGAAATATTGACAATTGAAGAAACGGATTCAGTACAAATTAATATAGAAATTTGGCTGAGAATTTTTGGTTTGGATAATGCAGTTGTCACTATTGCTGAGACAGAACTCCCGACTGAATTAGATCCAATCAGCTTTCCGTCCGATATAGAGATATTCTCCGGTGTGTTTCAAACAGGAACTCAGCCTGATGTTAATAAGATTTCCATTTCAAACTTAAAAAGTACATTTCCATTTGACATCGATTATGATATGAATTTCAGAAATTTTATTCCACCGGAAGGAAGTGATTCCGTAAAGATTGATCGGGTACTTACATCGACAGCCTATTCAGAGACTTTTGAAATTGATGGATATACATTCGCTAATCCAGCAGGAGAGGATAGTGCGCTCACAGAAATGACTGTGGATATTTCCGCAGTTTTGCATGCACAGCAAACATTGATTCCTTTAGATGGCAGCGAATTAGGAAGGATGAGCATAGATGTGGATATTTCCGATCTTTATTTTGAATCCTTGGAGGCTACAATAATAGAAGATTTTCCACCGTCGGAGCAGAATATTGAAGGAATTCCGCAAGGTTTTGACGGAATGGCATTTACCAATGCCATGGTCGAGTTTGAGATGTGGAATGATATTGATCTTCCTATCATACTCGATCTGGATTTAGTGGGAATCAATTCATTTGGAGATTCTGCAATTGTTGGTGTGAGAGCGAATATAGCAAGGCCTAGTGATTATGGTTCTGATACAACAAAGACAATTATTCGATTGAGTAAACTGGGTACGACCACATTGAAATATACGTCACTGTTGGATACTCAACCGATTGATAGTCTCACTGTTCCTCCTTCAACTGGTGAATCCACCATTGTTGAGTTGATGTCATTCAATCCTGCGTTCATAAATGTAGAATCTGCAGCAAGAATTGATGGACGGGGAGAAATTATTCCGGGAGCGGGGATTGGTGGAGTCTATAGAATGGTGGCTCCATTTGAAGTAAGAATGGACTCAATGACTTTTATTCCCGTCACAAAAACACCAATAGATGAGATTGAATATTCCACCCGTAACAGGATTCGGAACACCCTTGCTCATGCAGAATTAACAACACATGTGATTAACAGTATTGTTGATGGTGAATTGTCCATATTGCATTCGAACAGTATATTTTTTCCACTGGATACTACGACTGAAATGTTGGCTATTTATCGTGATACCTTAATCGCTCATGGAGATTTATTTGCAGGTGAAGATTTATATGTTATCACGAATTGTGAAGCGATGAATCTGGATTCTGGAAATGTCTATATTTTTAACGTTATGGATGACTTCAGCAAGTGTGTTGACGGTTTGGTTTATTTAGTGAAAAATTCTCCAGGTTCTGGAATGGATACAGTTGTTTCTTATATTGATACTTTGACAACTATTATATTACCAAAACCCACGCGGTTTTATGGAACAGCACCACCAGTTTATGGTTCTGCAAATACTCCGGGTGATACAACTCATACGTCAATTATTAGTGCAGAAAATATTCACCTTTTAACAGATTATGGTGATCATTTTGTAGTGCCCAGGTTTCAATTAAACGGAGATACGTTGGCATTCCTCTCAACCTCCGATAATATCGATGTTACTTCAACCATTACGTTCCGAATTTCAAGTACAGGGATGCTTGAAGAATCTACCGATGAAATTGTTATCACCTTTCCAAATGGTGGTGAGACATTAAATAAAAATACTCAATATCCTATTCGTTGGAAAACTTTTGGAACAATTTCAAACATAGGTATTGAATATTTTTATCCTGATACGTCATATCCACTTATAGGAGATGGAATCATCGATACAGTTGCAACGATAAGTATAATGACGATTAGTTCAGATACAGCGAATGTTGATTCTTTTTTATGGACAACTCCTGATACTGAGCTGTATAACATCCGGTTACGTGTTACTGATGTGAATTCAACTGTTTCTGATACAAGCGGCTGGTTTTTCAAAATCGAATAAAGAAATGTTTTCAGTTATTAATCGTTCTACAATAAAAATCATAAAACAAATTCTGAAAATCGATATTTTATTATTGATTAGCTTTTCGGTTTTGATTTCACAGACAAAACGTGATCCCAGATCAGTTGCTCTTGCTGGTACCTATACCACGATAGCGGATGGAATCTTTTCAATAGGTTATAATCCATCTTTACTTGCATACCAACAGGAGAAACCATTCATGCTTCAATTGGGTGGTTTTGATTTTGGGGTTGTTGGCAATTATATTTCATTGAGTAATTTATATAGTCTCAGCGGCGATACTTTGTCGAATAACGAAAAGGATTTATTATACGATAACTTTAAAGATAATGGATTAACCTTTTTTCCGGATTTCCATATGCCTTATCCAGGTTTGAACTTTTCCTCTGGGAATATGGCTTTCACCAGCAATATGCTTTTGATGAGTGATATTCGCATCCCATCTGGGTTATTACGATTGCTCCTTTATGGAAATGCAAATGATCCGGAATTGGACTTGACATTGAACTATGAGATATTAGGAGTAAATGAAATTGGTTTTTCTTTTGCTGTACCTTTCGATCAATTTGCTGTGGGAATGACCTTAAAGTATTTACAAGGATTATTTTATTTTGGAATAGACCCAGACTCAAGCTATGCAAATCTTGTAACAACTGATGAAGCAGTTTATGGAGAAGGCGCATATTTTATCCGTCAGGGCTTTGGTGGGAGTGGCTTTGGTATCGATTTAGGGTTATCAACTCGAGAAATCAACGGATGGAGAGCAGGTTTTTCCATTATTAATGCTATTGGTAGTATAAGTTGGAATAAACCCAGTATGGTGAAGGATATTCTTGCGGGATCGGATAATAAATATGGAAATGAAGATGATTTATGGCACATGACCTGGGGTGGGGAGATACTGGACGACTCTTCCGCCGTTCTCTATACTTATTCAATAGATTCTCTAAGTACTTCTTCCCTTACTTCTGATTCTCTTTTTAGCAGCGAGGAACAAATTGTAAAAGACCTGGATAAAGATGGCAACCTGAATGAATTTACTACAGATTATCCAGCCCTTTTTCGAATCGGTGTTTCTCGCCGGTTACCGGAACTGGTGATTGCATCTGACTTGGTAACGGGATTTGAAAACCGGTTTTATGCGAGAAAAAAATGGAAGTGGTCACTTGCTGTGGAATCGACTAGATTTCCCAGCGTTCCTCTCAGGATAGGATATTGTTATGGCGGATCAGATTTCAAGGAATTATCAATGGGATTCGGGATACATAAAGGGCCGATTATTTTTGATGTAGGTATGGCTTTTCGCAATGGAATATGGATTCATACAATGAAGGGGATTAATCTTTCAATGGGGGTGACGATTACCAGTTTTGGCGGTAGAAAAGATGAAAATCAGGATCTAGAAACTGAAGGAGGCCCACTTCCTGTCCCTGTAGATCAAAATGAATCAGAGGAAAAAGGTTTAAACAAACCGGGATCACTTCCTGGTGAATAATAACAAAATCAAACCACCGATTGAAAATACTACGTTTCCAATCCATGCAGATGCTAAAGGTTCAAGAACTTCCTTATATCCAAGAGATTGTCCGAACTTGATAAAAGCGTAGTATCCGAAGATCACAAACACACTCATACCTGCACCAAAGGAAAGGCCTCCTTTATGTTTTATTACGACTAAAGGTAATCCAAATAAAATTACAATCAGATTGGTGAAGGCAAAAGAAACTTTAAAATACTGTTCCACTTCCCATCGGGTTGTCTTTACCCCATTCTCCTTTAAGAGTGCAATTCGCTTTGTTAGTTCCTTGTAATTCAATTCTTCAGGTGATTTAAAATTTTGGGAAATATCTTCCGGTGTTAAATCGAATGAAAAAAGGGTATCTTTTTCTGAGATCATTACGTTGGTTTCAACGCCATAAGAATTAAATGTACGGATGGAATAATTCGATAGTATCCAGGAAGAAAGGGAGTCGGCCCAACTCATTGATTTCGCATCGAGTCGTTGATGTAATTTTCCTTCTTCAAGTTTGATGATTGTTATTCCTTCAGCAAATTTTTTATTGATACGATATTTTGAAAGAGCAATATGGGTGGATTCTTTTTTTTGAAGAAAAATATCTTTAAGAATTCGACGGTTTTGTTTGGATCTTTTTTTCTGATATTTTCTTTCGATAGAGTATCGTTTTTCGTGACCCCAGCTTACCAAGTTATTATCAAATTGATAAGAGATAAAACTGAGAACAAATCCTACCAGGATAAGTGGTATCGAAATACGATACAAACTGATACCAGTGGCTTTCATGGCAGTCCATTCGTTTCGTTTCACCATAAGACCGACACTGAATACGGTTGCAATGAGGGTTGCCATCGGGAGAGCGATATTTATGAACCAGGGGAGTGTAAAAAAATAATATTTGAGGATGATACCTATTGGTACTGCATTGTCAATGAAACGGTCTAGGTTTTCAATGAGATCAACTACAATAAAAACTGTGACAAACCCCAATAAACCTATTACGAGAATATTTAAAAACTGTCTTAGGAGATATGTATCTAATCGTTTCATTTTTTTTATTGATTATTTTCACCTTGAATTTCACTATAATTGGTATATTTTGGAAATAAATAGGTAAGAAAATAATTAATGTGTAATCAATCATGAATTTTATAGAATTCTTAGATAAAGCTTTGGTTGAATTCTCCGGGTTTATGTGGGGGCCTCCCATTGTAGTGCTTTTACTTGGTGGTGGATTATTTTTCACCGCTTATTGTCGCTTTATACCATTTCGTTATATCGGACATTCCATAGATATACTAAAGGGCAAATTTGACAAAGATGATGATCCAGGTCAGATAACACATTTTGAAGCGCTGTCGAGTGCCCTAGCCAGTACCGTAGGGATGGGAAATATTTCTGGCGTTGCTATAGCCCTTCATACAGGAGGTCCTGGTGCGATATTTTGGATGTGGGTTACTGCAATTATTGGGATGAGCACAAAATTTTTTACCTGTACATTGGCTGTCCAGTTTCGTGGTAATGATGATAGGGGTGAGGTACAAGGTGGCCCCATGTATTATATTGAAAAAGGGCTTGGTAAAAAATTTAAACCGTTAGCTATCTTTTTTAGTTTTGCTGGGATGTTTGCTAGTTTTACCTTTTTCCAGGCAAACCAATTGGTCCAGATAATTCGTGATTTTGTTTTTATTCCTCAGGGATTTTTTTCAAAAAACCAATTGCTAGGCGATGGTATTACGGGTGTAATAATTGCTTTTATTGTCGGATTTGTCATTTTTGGTGGAATAAAAAGAATAGCCAAGGTGGCTGCTAGATTAGTACCAGTTATGGTAATTATTTATATGGCTGCAGCTATAATAATATTGGTGTTAAATATTTCTTCAATACCGGGGATAATATATAATATTTTTTATGATGCCTTCACTGGTCAGGCTGTTGTAGGTGGAGCTGTTGGAACAATGATAATAACTGGTGTAAGGAGAGGATTATTTTCGAATGAGGCTGGCGCTGGTACTGAGGCATTGGCCCATGGGGCTGCTAAAACAATTGAGCCCGTTAGAGAAGGATTGGTTGCAATGTTAGGTCCTTTTATAGATACGATTGTTGTTTGTACAACTACCGCATTAGTTATTTTAATATCCGGACTATACCTTACTGATAATAATGGTGTTACACTTACAGTCATGGCTTTTGAACAAGAATTAGGCATAGTTGGACGTTTGTTATTATTCGTTGCTGTACTAACCTTTAGTTTATCAACAATGTTTGGCTATTCTTATTATGGTCGTAAGTGTACCGGTTATTTATTTGGTAGTCAATGGAAACCATATTACAATTATATTTATGTATTGGTAATAGTGATTGCGTCTGTTTCTACCATTGATATAGCCATTAATTTTGTAGATAGTTGTTACGCTCTTATGGTTATACCAACTATGATAGGGACTATTTTATTATCACCAAAAGTTATGCAAGCAGCAAAAAAATATTTTGCAACACTAGAGCAATAATTGTGATCACTTTTTTGAATGAAAAAAATAGTTAATCCTTCCGATAGAAAAAAGCTATCTACTGAGCAACAAAATATCAATTCCCACCAAATTGATAAATTACCTATTTCTGAGATCCTTCATCTTATCAACAATGAAGATCAGATAATAGCTCAGAAAATTAATCAGGCTTTACCTCAGATTGAGAAAGCTGTCAATGTAGCTGAAGAAGTTATACGTTCAGGGGGAAAAATATATTATATAGGCGCCGGAACCAGCGGAAGGCTTGGTGTATTGGATTCTACAGAAATGCCTCCTACTTTTTCAGTTCCAAGAAAGTTATTCCAAGGAATTATTGCTGGTGGAAGGGAAGCATTAGTACGATCCATTGAAGGTGCGGAAGACAAACCTGAAGATGCAATTACCGATCTAAAAAAAACAGGGTTCAAGAAAAGTGATTTTCTTTTAGGAATTGCCAGCAGTGGCGCGACCCCTTATGTTATTTCAGCATTAGAATATGCAAAAAATATTGGCTCTAAAACTGCATATCTCATTTGTAATCCTGAACCATTGATTCCTGTGAAAGTGGATGTACTCATTTCTATAGATGTAGGGGCAGAAATCATTACCGGTTCAACACGTATGAAATCCGGCACAGCAACAAAGATGGTTGTAAATATGATTTCCACTACTGTTATGATTAGACTTGGAAAAGTATACGGAAACTTAATGGTAGATCTTCAAGTGGTTAATAATAAACTAATTGATAGAGGATCAAGGATTATTGAGCAACTTACTGGCTTGAATTATGACTCTTCAAAAGAGAAACTCGCAGAAGCTGATGGATCTGTAAAAACAGCTGTTGTCATGACTTTAAAAAAATGCACAAAAAATGAAGCAGAGGAAATGATTGAAGATAATGATGGATTGTTAAGAAAGATAATTGGTAATAAATGAATAGTCGATATTTTATAAATGGTAAGGAAATAACAATTGTTGATTCAAAAGATCAAGGTATCCCCGCAAATATCAAGACAGGCTATCTCCCGAATGGACAGTGGGTTATTATCAAAGATAGAAAGAGCCGAATTATAATGAAAGATGGCCATATAATTAGGGAACAGGGTAAAATGGTTATTGATACTGTAGGTGCAAGATCGGTCTGTATGGGAACAACTGCATCTGTTTGCTCCAAAACAAAATTATTTCTTGAGGAATCAAATATAGCCGTTTTTTCTCTGGATCGAATTCAAAAATAACCTGATACGATTAATGGGAATATCTCAAAGCTGAGCTTGATAACTCAGCTTTTTTATTATAGTGATAAAACCTTTGAAACTTTGAGGCGTTTTTAATCTTAAACATATGGGTAAATACAAATCATATGCTGTATTTTTGATCATCTTAGATAGGAAATATTTTGGATATAAATAAATATATTTTTCGTGAGTATGATATTCGTGGTAAAGTTGTTGAAGATTTCCCACCGGATGTTGTTGAAGCTCTGGGAAAGGGATTTGCTACATATGTCAAGCGTAATGGTGGTATGGAGATTGCCCTGAGCGGGGATGTACGGTTAACAACACCATCCCTAATTGAATATTTTAAAACGGGAGTTTTGTCCACAGGGGTTGATGTAATCAACATTGGCATTGTTCCCACTCCCGTTAACTACTACAGCATGTTCAAACTGGATGTTGTGGGTGCAGTTCAAATCACTGGAAGCCATAATCCTCCTGAATTCAACGGGTTTAAAATGTCCATGTTGAAAATGGCAGTTTACGGAGAAGCAATTCAGACAATACGAAAAATTATTGAAAAGGAAGATTTCGAAGAAGGCGAAGGCACTGAAGCGCGCTATAGTCTCCTTAAAGAATATGAGCATATGATTCTGAGTAAAATTACCGTAGAAAAACCATTGAAAATTGCTATGGATTGTGGCAATGCAGCAGCAGCAATTAATGCACCTGCCATATTCAAAAAACTTCCCAACGTGGAATTAACGGAATTATTTTGTGATATTGATGGCACATTTCCAAACCATCATCCGGATCCTACAGTAAAAGAAAATCTCAAGGATTTGATTGAATTGATGAAAAAAGGGCAGCATGATATTGGAATTGCCTTTGACGGTGATGGTGATCGAGTCGGAGTAATTGCTGAAAATGGAGAAATAGTTTGGTCAGATCAACTCATGTGTTTATTCCTACCAGAAATTATACATGTCAATGATGAAGTTCTTTTTGATGTGAAATGTTCCCAAGCACTGGAAGAAGAGATTGTGAAGCATGGTGGCACGCCGGTAATGTGGAAAACGGGTCATTCACTTATCAAACAGAAAATGTCCGACCTTCAATGTAAATTTGGAGGGGAAATGAGTGGCCATATCTTTTTCGCAGATGATTATTTTGGTTATGATGATGCCACTTATGTTGCTGCCCGGACTGTTCAGATGTTATCCAGAGTAAATAAAAAATTATCAGATCTTGTAAATAATCTACCAAAATATTATTCTACCCCTGAAATGAGGATGGCTTGTGAGTCAGATGAGGAAAAGTTTCGAATTGCAGAAGAGGCCGCTGACTATTTCAATATCAACTACGATTGCAGTACGGTTGATGGAGTCCGCATCAAATTTGGTGATGGGTGGGGACTGATACGAGCTTCAAATACTCAGCCTGTGATCGTATGTAGATTTGAAGCCAACACCTTAGAGAGAATGGAAGAGATTAAAGGTATTGTTTTAAACAAGTTGCAAAGCATAGGAAAAGTTGAGATTGAACCAGGACACTGATTTATTTTCGGATCAAATAAAATCTCTACGAGCTGAAATTGATGGAGCACTTTCCACAATTGATTTACCTTCTCGTCCTGAATACTTATACACACCTATTCGTTATACTCTGTCAGGTGGGGGAAAACGACTGCGTGCTATTTTGGTTCATCTTATCGGCGAAGCTTTTTGTGCAGATCGGGAAGACATAATCAATGCAGGATTAGCGGTTGAACTCCTTCATAGTTTTACCCTGGTTCATGACGATATTATGGATCAGGATAATATCCGTCATGGACAGGACACCATCCATGAGAAATGGGACGAATCCACTGCAATTCTTTCTGGAGATGGTATTTATGTGGTATCCCAACTTGTTATTTCCAAGATCAAAACAAAAACACTTCCGGCAATTATAGCATTTAACAAAGCAGCCTTAATTGTCTGTGAAGGACAAGCTTATGATAAGGCATTTGAAAACAATTATGATATTTCTCTAAGTGATTACTTTTTGATGATTGAAAAAAAGACAGCATGGCTTATTGGTCTTTGTGCTGAGTTGAGTGGTATTATAAGTGATCAAACTGAAGAAACAAATACCCAGCTAAGATCGTTTGGATTAAACCTGGGCAGAGCATTTCAAATTCAGGATGATATCCTTGAAGTTTATGGGGATATGGAAACTGTAGGAAAGAGTCTTGGGAGTGATTTGATTTCTGGAAAACAAACAATATTGACAGTATTAGCCAGGGAAGACAATCAAGAGGAGTGGTTGTCCTCTTGGCAAAATATCAAAAAAATGGAGACCCAGACTGCTATTCTTCATCTTCGGGATTATTTAAACAGAAAAAATATTATAGATAAAGCACATAAATATGTGGAAGAATATGTGGGTAAGGCCAGGGGTAAACTGGATGTTATTCCCTTAAGCCACCGTGAAAAATTAAAACAGTTCACGAATATAATTCTTAAGAGGGAAAAGTAATTATTCAAGAGGATACAAAGGTGAATAAACAGAATATAGACATAGATAATATGCACGGAGCTATCTATAATTTTTCAGACCAAGTTCGTCATGCTCTAGATATAGGCGGGCAGATCGCTTTAAAGAAACAAATTACTTCTTTACGGAATGTAATAATTGTAGGAATGGGAGGTTCTGCCATCGGCGGGGATATTCTGTGCGCTCTCATTAAAGATGAATTGAAGATACCTGTAGTTGTTTCACGGCAATATTCAATTCCCAATTGGGCAAATGAAAAAACACTAGTGATTTGCTCCTCCTATTCCGGGAATACAGAAGAGACTCTTTCAGCCTATGAAGATGCCCTAAAAAAAGGTACGGAGATTATTGGAATTACTACTGGTGGCGAATTGATTAAACGATTGGACAAGGAAAGGTTTGATTATATTAAAATACCAGGTGGGCTTCAGCCAAGGGCTGCCTTGGCCTATTCGTTTATTCCAATGCTATTTTTAATGCAAAAACTGGGATTGATAAGTGATCGATTTTGCTACAATCTGGAGTCACTAATTGATCTGCTCAATGTAAAAAGAGAAGAATACGGTTCGGCTAGTACCAAGAACCCTACCTATTCTCTTGCACAACAAATTTACACTAAAATACCAGTGATTTATGGAGAAGCTGATTCCACAAATATTATTGCTAAGCGATGGAAAGGACAATTTTGCGAAAATGCCAAAATGCTTGCTTATCATAATGAATTACCTGAGTTAAATCATAATGAGATTGTTGGTTGGGAAAATAATTCGGATTTGTTTCAATACATCGCATTGATTTGGATTAAAGATAAGTCTGACCATGACAGAGTTGGAATCCGCCAGGAAATAACCAAAACAATATTAAACAATTCAGCCATTTCGCAGTATACCGTGGAGGTTTTGGAAAAAAATCGAATGGTACGGTTTTTACATTTAATTCATTTTGGTGATTGGGTCAGTTACTGGTGTGCTATTGCTCATGAGACTGATCCATCGCCAGTAGCAAAGATTACTCAGCTGAAGAAAGAACTGAGTAAATTGTAATTAATTATCATATGTCAGATAAATATATCAACAATTTTTGGACAAAAATATTTTGATGATAACCATCAAACGGGTAAAAAGGATTGTCAGTCAATCTGCCATCTGTTTAAATTGAAACTGTGATTCCTGTAACAGTTCATAAAATTACGTTTCATCCTCCAAGTAGGAGTTATGCAGTCATTTTAAAGGAGATTGATGAGGACCGAAGTCTTCCCGTAATTGTTGGGTCTTTTGAAGCTCAATCCATTGCTCTTGCAATGGAGAATGCTGAAAGTCCCCGACCCTTAACCCATGACCTGATAGGTTCTCTTATTCAGGAAATTGAAAGTAAATTAATCGCTGTTAAAATTACCGACCTGATTGATGGCGTGTTTTATGCTCGAATGGAATTAAAGGGGAAATTAATTGGGAAGAGATCACTGGATGCAAGGCCAAGTGATGCCATTGTTGTTGCATTGAGGCTGAGCGCACCGATTCTGGTTGATGAAATGGTTATGGGAGAAGTAGGAATTATAGAGGATAATGATCATGATTTAAACGAAGTTTCTCAATCCATACAGAAGCATTTGGAAGATCAGTTATTAAAAGCAGTAGAAGTGGAAGATTATGAAAAAGCAGCCCTGCTCAGAGACAGGATCAAGGAGTTAAGTGATTAAATTTAATTAGTAAGTATTTCGAGTGTATTTTGGGCCGCTGATTGTTCAGCGGTCTTTTTGTTTGAACCCATCCCCGGAGGAAATATTTTTTCATCAATCTGGACATGGACTTCAAATATTTTTTGATGATCAGGTCCTGTGATGTTTGATACTTGAAACTTAGGAGCTCTCAACGAAGAAGAATGACAATATTCGATAAGTCTTCCCTTGTAATTCGTGGATTTCCAGGCTTCAATCCTGTGAGTCCATATTGTACTAAGGATGAGTTCTTTACATGGTTGTAGTCCACCATCTAAATAGAGAGCACCAATGAGAGATTCATAAAGATTAGCCTGTTGTTTATTTGCAATTTTTTCTATATCGAGGTTTACTGTTGACTCAATGTTAAGGTATGACAAAAGGCTAAGCAATTTCCCCATAGATGCAAGGAACGCCTTTTGGACAAGTGTGGATCGTTTTTGGGTAAGTAATCCTTCATCCCCTTCCGGAAATTCTTTCATGAGAGCCTTGCTAACTACGATATCAATAATTGAATCTCCCAGGAATTCGAGACGTTCATAATTTTGGTGTGGTTTTGGACTGATTGAACGATGTGTAAACGCCTGTTCTAGGTACTTCAGATTATTAAACCTATAATTAATCTTTTTTTCGAGCTGTGTATAATGATTCGTAGTGGATATTTTATGACGGAGAAAAAAATTCAGGAAGGACAAGGAATCAGCTCTTCCATCGCTTAATCAGTATCACCGCATTATGTCCACCAAAACCAAATGAATTCGACATCACGGTATCAATTGGAATATTTTGGACGGTGTTTGGAACATAATCCAGATCGCAATCAGGATCTGCTGTGACATAATTGATTGTGGGAGGAGCGAGGTTATGTTCAATTGCTTTTAGAGATGCAATGGCTTCGATTGAGCCGCTTGCTCCAAGGAGATGTCCTGTCATGGATTTTGTAGAACTTATTTTTAAAGAATATGCATGGTCACCAAAGACCTCTTTAATCGCATTTGTTTCATTTTTGTCATTAAGAGGGGTAGATGTACCATGGGCATTAATATAATCTATATTAGCCGGTGATAAGCCAGCATCCTGAATTGCTTTTTTCATGGCGAGAACCGCCCCTTCTTTTTGTGGTTGAGTTATATGGGAAGCATCATTGGTGGAACCATAACCCGCAATTTCACCCAGTATTTCAGCATGACGGCTTTTGGCGTGTTCTTCAGATTCTATTACCATGATTCCCGCACCTTCTCCCATCACGAATCCATCACGGTTTTTATCAAATGGACGACTTGCGGTTTGATTGTCCGGATTACGAGATAGTGCTTTCATATTCGCAAATCCTGAGATTGTCAATGGAGTGATACTTGCTTCAGTACCACCAGCAACGATCATATCGGCATCTCCGATCTGGATGAGACGTGTTGCCATTCCAATAGCATCCGTAGCGGATGCACAGGCAGTGGTAACTGTATGATTTGGACCTTTTAGTCCCCATTTTATAGCCACATGTCCTGCTGCAATATTTGCGATCATCTTGGGGACAAAAAATGGAGAAACCCTACGGGAACCACGATTCATAAGAACAGTATGTTGTTCCTCCATTGTATAGATACCTCCGACACCGGTTCCAAGTATGACGCCTACCTGGTGCAGATTAATACTATTCCAGTTTATCTTAGCATTTTCGATTGCCTCTTGTGCTGCCACCAAAGCGAACATTGAAAATGGGTCCAGTTTTCGGATTTGGGAGGGCTCTAGATGTTCTTCAGCCTTAAATCCATCCAGTTCTCCAGCTATTTTTACAGAAAATCCTTCAGTATCAAAGTATGTTATGGCATTAATTCCAGATCTCCCCTGGCAGAGAGATTCCCAGAATTTATTAGTATTGTTTCCATTGGGAGCTAATACTCCCAACCCTGTTATAACAACTTTTTTCTTAGACAAGAACTAATCTCGCATTAGGAGTTTTTACTAAAAGGAAAAATGGTCATAGTGAAAATGGATGAAAAGTGTAGCGTGGATCATTACGCTCGGTACAAGCAAATCGGATTTATTTTCCGTCGATATATTCTACTGCAGCACCAACCGTTGTCATTTTCTCAGCATCTTCATCAGGAATTTCAATTCCGAACTCTTCTTCAAATTCCATTATCAATTCAACTGTGTCTAGGGAATCAGCACCCAAGTCATTTACAAAAGATGCTTCCATATTGATTTTACTATCTTCAACTCCTAGTTTGTCCATGATGACGTCTTTTACTTTATCAAGCGTTGACATGTATTCCTCCTTATTATTTTATAGTACCATTCCACCGTCCACAGTAATCGTTTGTCCGGTGATAAACCCAGCTTCATCAGAAGAAAGAAATTGGACCATTGAGGCAATGTCTTCTGGTTTTCCGATTCGGCCTAAAGGTATTTGTTTCATGAGTGTTTCTTTTTTCTTTTCATTGATTGCATTGCTCATATCCGTTTCGATATATCCTGGCGCGATGCAGTTTGCTGTAATATTTCTTGATGCGAATTCTTTCGCAGTTGTTTTTGTTAAACCGATGAGCCCCGCTTTGGAGGCAGCATAATTAATCTGCCCGGGATTTCCGGTTAATCCAATTATTGACGAGATATTAATTATACGCCCAGTTCGATTTTTCATCATTGTTCTGGAAACTGCTTTTGTCATGTTAAACGCACCCTTCAGATTGGTATTTAAAACATCATCCCAATCTCGTTCTGACATCCGGATGATGAGAGCATCCTTTGTAATTCCAGCATTGTTAATGAGGATATCAATCCGGTGGTATTTCTCTATGATGGATTGAACAAGTGAAGTTACAGACTTTGTATCTGATACATCGCATGCAAACCCCATAGCCTCTGATCCAGCATTACCCAAATTATCAGCGATTTTCTGAACGTCTTCCAAGTGACGGCTGACGCACATGACTTGAGCTCCAGCTTGATCAAGTGTTTCTGCAATACTTTTCCCAATCCCCCGGGATGCGCCCGTTACGATTGCAATTTTGTCTGTTAACTTAAACATAATGAATAACGTCGTCCAGCGTTTCTATCCCAGTTGTTTGAAAAGTTCTATTAATTCTTCGATTCAATCCCTGTAAAACTCGGCCTGGTCCAATTTCAACATATTTGTTTATTTTATTTTTATTCATGGTAGTTATAGTCTTATGCCATAAAACAGGTTTTTCCAGTTGGCTAATCAAACCGTTCCGGATATCACTTCTTTTTGTAACTGGTTCTGCAGAAACGTTTAAATAAACCGGTATAATCGTATCACGAATTTCGATGGAATTTAGTATCTCTGCAAGTGCTTCTCTCGCTGGAGTCATCAGGGGAGAATGAAAAGCACCACTGACATTTAATCTAATTACATTTCGAGCACCTGCTTCTGTTGCTTTATTCATAGCAAGATGAACTGCACTAACTTCTCCAGAAATAACGACCTGCCCAGGAGAATTATAATTTGCCGGTACAACGACGTTTCCATTACTACATGATCCGCAAATTGATTGAATTTTATCATCAGACAAACCAATGATTGCAGCCATTGTCCCATTTTGAATTTCACCTGCAGTCTGCATGCTTTCAGCGCGGCATTTGACCAACTTCAGTCCAGTGCGAAAATTGAATGCTCCTGCAATGGTGAGAGCAGAATATTCTCCCAGACTGTGTCCTGCTGCAACCGAGAGAGTGAATCCTTTATCAAGGAGTAATTTCCCAAGAATCACACTCACAACATAAATTGCAGGCTGAGTATATTTTGTCTGTTTCAGAATTTTTTCTGGCCCATTGAAAGAAATATCCTGGATATCACAATCCAAAATATCATTCGCAAGATCATAATATTTTTTCCCCAGTTCTGATTTCTGGAAAAGATCAAAGCCCATACCAATTTTTTGGGATGCCTGCCCCGGGAATAGAAATGCAGTATTCATCAATTTACCCCCAGCGCAGAAGCATACTGCCCCATGAGAACCCTGCTCCGAAAGCGGAAAGCAAAATTAAGTCATCATTTTGAATGACACCATCTTCCACCGCTTCATCCAGGCCGATAGGGATAGTTGCTGCTGTTGTATTTCCATACTTATTGATATTGATAAATACCTGTTTTTCTGTAAATCCACATCGCTGGGCTGCAGCATCTATAATCCTCTTGTTAGCTTGATGGGGAATGAATAATTTAATTTTCTCCCCAGTCAACCCATTCCTTTCTAGAATTTCTGAACATACATCAGCCATTTTTTTTACTGCAAATTTAAATACGGTTTTTCCTTCCTGTTTGAGATAATGCAATTTTTTGTCTACTGTATCGTGGGAAGCAGGGAGGAGACTTCCTCCTGCTGGCATGTGAAGATATTTTCCGCCGGAACCATCTAGAAACAAGATAGAATCCATTACGCTATTTTCTTTTTTTGAGGACTCTAATAATACGCCGCCAGCACCATCACCAAAGAGAACACAGGTATTTCTATCGGTATAATCCATTATTGAGCTCATTGTATCAACACCGATAACAATTGCTTTATTGTATTTACCTGATTCAACGAGTAGCCTACCAGTTTCCAAAGCATAGAGAAATCCTGTGCACGCGCCGGAAAGATCAAAACCCCAAGCCTTGTGAGCACCGATATTATCTTGAACTAAGGCAGCTGTCGCGGGGAATAACATATCTGGTGTAACCGTAGCGATGATGATCAAATCGATGTCTTCGGGAGAGGTCTTGGATTTATGTAATAATATTTTAGCCACTTTTGTAGCCATAAAAGAAGATGTCTGTCCCTTTTCAACAACGTGTCTTTCAGAAATGCCTGTTCGGGTTCGGATCCACTCATCACTTGTCTTGACTATTTTTTCAAGGTCAAAATTAGTCATGATTCGTTCAGGAACATACCGGGCTGTAGTGGTTATTACTGCCTTCATTTAATCAAGTTCTAAATAGTTAGAAATACTATTTTTGGTATCTTCGATTAGATTTTCATCTACACATTTTTTTGCAGCTAGGATAGAATTTTTTATGGATTTAGGCCCTGCACTTCCATGGGCAATAATGGAAACACCATTTACACCTAAGAGGGGAACTCCTCCATGCTCTTCGTAGTCGTAGTTCTTACGGATATCTTCAAAGACTGGTTTTAGTAGAAAAGCACCAAATTTATAGGAAAGTTTTTCTTTTATCTTCGTCCTGAGTTCTGACCCGAAAATATCTATCCAGCTTTCTGCAAATTTTAGAAGGGTATTTCCAACAAAACCATCACATATAAGAACATTTGCTTCACTGTTCAGCAAATTTCTTCCCTCAACATTTCCAACAAAATTAGGAAAATTATCCTTAAATATTTTGTATGTTTCCCGATAAAGGTCACTTCCTTTATTTGATTCTTCACCAATATTTACTAAGCCGATCTTTGGATGTTTGCACCCTTCGATATGGTCAAGGTAGTGGGAGCCCATTGTGGCGAATTGGAAGAGGTGAAATGGTTTTGCATCAGGATTTGCACCCACATCGCAAAGAATTTTTCCACCCATATTGGTTGGGATATATACCCCAAGGGCTGGGCGCCGAACACCGGGAATCCTTCCAAGAATCAGAAGAGATGCAGCTAACACAGCACCTGTATGGCCGGCACTGATAAATCCATTTACTTTATTTTCTTTTACCATTTTGATCCCTTGTACAATGGAGGAGTCAGGTTTGGATTTCACTACAGTTGAAGCACGGTCTTGAATGGTGATTGAATCTGGGCAATGGTGAATAGAAATTCTGGAGGGGAGAAGAGGAGAGAATTCTTTTTGGATGAGATCTTCGTTTCCCAGGAGTATTAATTCGACATTATTCGGAGTGCATGACAATGCCTCTATAGCTCCTTTGATCACAGCAGCAGGAGCAAAGTCTCCTCCCATTGCATCAAGTGCAATTTTCATATTTTTTGGAATTTACTCCGTAGCAGATACAACTGGACGACCACGGTAATACCCACAATTTGGACAAGCTCTGTGGGGCATTTTTGTTGAGTCGCACTGGGGACAGTTAGTATAGGAAACAGGTGTGGACTTGTAATGGGTGCGGCGTTTTCGGCTGCGTGCTTTTGACTGTCTTCTTTTTGGTAATGCCATAGTTTATCCTTTAGATATTATTCAGTATATTATGTTACCTGACCATGTTTTCCAACATATCAAACGGAGTATCTGTTGAAATAGTAACACAATTACAGGAACTGTTATTTAAATTTAATCCACAATGATGACATAATCCTTTGCAATCATTACTGCATAAATATTTCAAAGGGTCTTCAAGAAAAATGAAATCGTGGAAGACGTTTTTCAGGTCTATATCACTCATGGTATTTGGAAAGGGGATTACATCGATATTTTCATCTTTAATCATATTCATATTGGATGTTAACCAGAGTTTAAAAGCAGGATTATGAACATCTTCGATTTTCTCTAAACATCGGTCACATGATTTAAGAAAGGAGAATGCCAGGGAGCCTTTCAGCTTGAATCCTTCTGGGATAGATTCGGATGAAAGTCTACACATAATTATCTCTTTTCTGAATTCTAATCCTTTCAGATTCAGGGAACTTACTGGAATTTCAAAGAGTTTATCCGAAAAGCCTGCTAATAGTTCGCTTCTTAATAGCTTCATTTATGGGTTTAAACTGAAGGTTACCTAGAGAGAATAGAATCTTTTCTGCTAAATGAAACTGTTGTTCTATTTACCTGAAGAAAAAGAAGTTTAATCCTCATCAGATTTTTCTTCATCAGTCTCCGTTTCTTCGAAATCTGAATCTTCAGAATCTTTTTCATCAGGCGTTTCATCTGTCTCAAATTCTTCCTCTTCCTCCAGCTCATCTTCATCTTTTCGTTCCAATAGATTATCATCATCGGATTTCTTTTTAAAAATCACAAACATGATGGTTTCACCTACAGAGAGTATTGATAAACCATAGGAAATAACAGCAAGCACAAGCAAAAAGAGAAAAATTGACAGAATTACACCGGCAACTGTTTCCGTTCCGGATATGGATGCTATATCAACATTAGTAGAAATGGCACAGCAAGAAGATACATTACCAACACAGCAGGATGGACCAGAGCCAAAGCTGCAAAATGAAGATGACAGTCTGCATACACTTTCAGGACAGATAATATTAGAAGCATAGGCAACAATATTTGCCAGTTTTGTACCCATGAACCATGAGCAACCATAGACGCAGTTGATTAATTTGAACGCACCCAACCAAAAATATTTGAATATCCAAATGCCTATAAATCCAATTGGTAAAAGAGCCATATGATACAGGATTACCCGCCAGGGTTGAGACCAGGCGATGGAATAATTTTGGAAAACAGCTCCCATCGTATCTTCCTCGCAAGTAGCAACAATTGCCGGAGTGTAGGTGAGAGCAATGAAAAATACAATCGCTGAATAGATCGTAAAGACAGCTCCAAAGAAATAGAAAAGATATGGAATGACAAACAGAAATTCACCAACGTAGGGAATCTTGCCAAAAAGGGCAAAAGTCATAGCCCCTATGAGAAAAAAGACGATGATCAAAAGCAATGAAATTGAAGTAAAAATAACGGGATGCCAGTGTTTCTTTACAAAAGCACAGGCATCACCGGAAGAGAAAAATTCATCGCCCTTTAATTGTTTGTATGTGACTCTGGCAACTGCTGTACAGGAGAGTGAGACTGTAAAGAACCATATTATTATACCAGCTAAATACACTACCCAGGCAAAACATGATGCCTCATTTCCAAATAAGCACGGATACAGTCCATAATCAGACCAAGACTGGGAAAAGTTTATACCAGCTAATGCAAATGCTACATAAGTCAAAATCCAGTAGGAAACATATCCAACAATGTTACCTACAATAAATATCCAGATTTTCTTTCCGCTTAGAGCGAGTCTAGGGGCACGAAAAATGTCTCGAATATCAAAATGCAATTTCATTGGACCCATAATATTTTTCTCCTTTTAGATTTTTTAGTTATTCGTTTCGAACATTGTCAACCCATGTGGGGACGTTCTTAGTTGTAGAGATGGTTGTGGCCAAAGAAACGGCGGTGTCATAGTTATCATAACTTCCAACTCGTACGCGATACCAGAATTGATTCTTCATTTTAATAAATGATTTTTCAATATAGGCATCATATCCAATTTCAATAAATTCAGAGGCAATGGTTTTCGCTTCATTAAATGATTGTTTTGAACCTATTTGAACAGTAAAACGTTTTTTATTGGAGGAAGCAGCGGGGCCTGATTTGGATTTTTTTGTACTCGTATTTTTGATCGGCTGCTTTTTTGGTTCGGATTTTTTTAAAACCGGTTTCTGACTTATCTTTTTCACTGGCGGTGAAGGAGGAGGTGGTGGACTTTTTATTACAGGCTTGTCCTCTTGTTCAATTTTCTCTTGAAGCCATGCATCAATATCGTTACTGCTGGACGCAACCTCTATCACTGGATCACCATTCTCCTGATCTTTTGCAATTAAATTAGCTGAAATGGTAAATGGAAAAGATTGAACAGATAATTCATCATTATATTGAGAGATAGATGCTTGAAAGATATAATTCCCTTCCACATCTGGTATGAAAGTCATCACTGAATTGTCTGTATTAAATATGAGATTTTTCTTGGAAAGATTACTTGCATCTGGTTGAGCGATAATAAACCATTGAAAGTCAAAGGAACCATTCTCTTCTGGATGGATTGCATTAATTGTATGGAAACTGCCCACAATTCCTTCCTCTCCTTTTTCACCACATGCTTGAGCAATTAATAAAAAGAAGGAGGCTAATGTTACTAAAAACAGTTTATTCAAAGTTTGAATGATCATTTTATTATTAATTATACATGCAGAATTTGAGAGGATGAAAGGGAAAATGCAATTTGAATTACAGAATTATTTATTCCCAATAAGTTCCGCTTCTGAAAAGAAAAAGGCTATTTCTTGTATTCCATTCTCATCGGAATCTGAACCATGAACAGCATTTTCACCAACGTTTTTTGCGAATTCTTTTCTGATTGTTCCCTCATCTGCTTCTTCTGGATTTGTCGCTCCAATTACTTCACGCCATGAATCTACAGCATTTTCTTTTTCCAATGTTAAAACAATGCAAGGACCGGAGGACATGAATTGGGTTAATTCCTCAAAAAATGGTTTTCCTGTATGAACAGCGTAAAAGCCTTGTGCCCGTTGTAAAGACATTTTTATTTGTTTCAGTCCGAGTATCCTAAAATCTTCTTGAATTATTTTATCCAGTATTTTTCCTGTATACCCAGCGTTCACTGCATCCGGTTTAATGATTGCCAAAGTACGAGTTATCATTATTGTTTCTCCAAAATTATGATTGAAGTGCTTTTAACATAGTGATACCAATTGCTGCAGGACTGTCTGCAACATGAATACCCGCTGACTTCAGAGCGTTTATTTTTTCTTTGGCAGTTCCTTTCCCTCCGGAGATAATAGCGCCAGCATGCCCCATTCTACGGCCAGGAGGAGCTGTTTGTCCTGCAATAAATGCGACAACCGGTTTTGTGAAATTATTATCTAAAACCCATTGTGCAGCTTCTTCTTCCGCAGTACCGCCAATTTCACCAATGAGGACTACTCCCTCAGTTTCATCATCATCAGCAAAGAGAGCGAACATATCAATAAAGGTTGTACCAATAATTGGGTCACCCCCAATACCAATTGAAGTCGATTGTCCCAGCCCAGCGGAGACCAGTTGATGAACAGCTTCATAGGTCAAAGTCCCTGACCTAGAAATAACTCCAATATTTCCAGGCTCATGGATAAATCCAGGCATAATGCCCACTTTTGCTTTCCCGGGGGAGATAACACCGGGACAATTTGGACCCACTAACCTGGTGGGGAGATCTTTCAGTTCATGATTCACCTTCACCATATCGCTGGTGGGGATGCCTTCCGTGATACAAATGACTAAATCCATGCCTGCCTTGGCAGCTTCTAAAATTGCTGCCGCTGAGAAAGCAGGGGGGACAAAAATAACAGAAGTGTTTGCTTCAGTGGCAGCTTTTGCTTCATTAACAGTGTCAAATACTGGTACTTCCAACGTTTTTTTTCCACCTTTACCTGGAGTGACTCCAGCAACCAGATTGGTGCCGTAATCCCGAATTTGCTGTCCGTGAAAGGTTCCTTCCTTGCCCGTGATTCCCTGAATGATCAAACGTGTATTATTTCCTACCAGCACGCTCATTGGTGACCTCCGATAGCAGCGGAGACTGCTTTTTCTGCAGCATCCTGTAAACTGGTAGCGACCAGGAACTCCAGGGATGAATTATTTAAAAGCTCTGCAGCCTCTTTGGCATTCGTGCCTTCAAGGCGCACTACCACAGGAATTGTCACATTCACAGTGTCCATTGCATGGATGACACCTTGAGCGACCCGGTCGCACCGGACAATTCCACCAAAAATATTAATGAGGATTGATTTCACATTCGGATCAGAAAGGATGATCTTGAAACCATTGGCAACTGTTTCTGCATTAGCAACACCACCTACATCAAGGAAATTTGCAGGTTCACCACCCGTGAGTTTGATAATATCCATGGTTGCCATCGCTAACCCTGCACCATTTACCATACAGCCTACGTTGCCGTCCAGATTAATATAATTTAGGTTATATTGACTGGCTAAAAGCTCTGCAGGATCCTCTTCACTCTTATCCCGGAGATCTAGGAGTTCCCTGTGGCGAAACAACCCGTTAGAATCCAGGTTCATCTTGGCATCCAGGGCAATAACCTGTTCCTGGCTGGTTACTACCAACGGATTAATTTCCAAAAGAGAGCAGTTCAGCTCGCTGAATACATTCCATAAAGAGGTGAAGATATTTACAGCTGAGGAAATCTGGCCATTAACCAATCCTAATTTTACAGCTAATTTTTCCCCCTGTTTTTCGGTAAATCCGTTTTCAGGGTTAATCCACTCTTTAATAATCTTTTCTGGAGTTTCGGATGCAACCTTTTCAATTTCAACACCACCTTCACTGGATACCATAAACACATATTGTCTAGCAGCCCGGTCCAGCACTATTCCTGCATAGAGTTCCCTTTGGATATTTACACCTTCTTCAATAAGAATGCGTTGTACTTCTTTCCCATCGCTTCCGGTCTGGTGAGTAATCAGGTTCATCCCCAGTATTTTGCTGGCTAATTCTTCTACTTCCGATCTGGAATGTGCCAGTTTAACTCCGCCGCCTTTTCCTCTGCCTCCAGCATGAATCTGTGCTTTTACAACTACTGTTTCAGTATTGAGCTTGTCGTAGGCTTCCAGCGCTTCTTTTACGGAAAAAGCCGGATATCCTTCAGGTACAGTTACGTTGTAGCTGCGGAAGAGATCTTTTGCTTGATATTCGTGAATTTTCATGCTGCCGGTAGATTTTCAGGGAAAATAATTGTACCTGCCTGGTTATTCATCGCTTTTGTAATATTTTGTATATTTGTGATAACTGCCTTGCTTCCGCCGTGTTTCAGAAAATGAACCGCAGACCGAATTTTCGGACCCATACTTCCTTTTTGAAAGTGTCCTTCTTCTTCGTATTGTTTTGCTTCTGCAGCGGTCATTTGAAGGATGGGCTCTTGTTGTAGTGTTTTAAAATGTAAATAGACCTGGTCAATATCGGTAATAATATAATACTCCTGGGCTCGAATTACCCATCCAAGTTTTGCAGCTGTAAGATCTTTATCAATCACTGCGTCCAGTCCTTCAAGTTTGTGGTCTTTATCGTTGTAGACAGGAATGCCCCCGCCACCTGCGGCCAGGACGATGGTTCCTTTTTCTACAAGAGTGCGGATGCTGATGCCATGCATGACGTATTCTGGATCAGGGGAGGGGACCACCCGACGCCATTGACCAGGTTCCTGTTCCTTAATTGTCCATCCGAATTTTTTCGCAAGTGCTTCTGCTTCTTTCTTTGGATACCGTTTCCCAATATATTTAGTTGGGTTGGAAATTGACGGATCATCTTCATGTACCCGCACCTGTGTAACAAGTGTAACCACTTCCCGATCAACTTTCTCATCCCTGAGAGCATTTTGGAGGGATTGCTGGATCATATAACCGATTGTTCCCTGTGTTCCGGCTACGCAAACGCCTAACGGAAGAGGAGGGACAGTGTTGTGAGTTAAATCCATTCGCAAAAGTTCATGGCCTACCTGTGGCCCATTTCCATGCGTCAGGCAGATATTATACCCTCTCCGGACAAATTCCATGATTTCTACCATACTTTCCCGTGTATGTAAAAATTGCTCAGAAATTGTACCCGCTTCTCCTTTTGGAGATAAGGCGTTTCCGCCCAGGGCAATGAGGCATGTTTTCGTCATAAAAAATATGTTTTCAACATATCGGTTAAAGTTGGTTTTCCGATTTCCTGCAGGCTATACGTAACTCTTACTGATGGCTGTTTGATGTCAATGATCCGGCGCAGATCGATGGGTGTACCAATGATGACAACATCGCAATCAGTTTTCGCGATAGTTGTTTCCAAATCCTTAATCTGCTCATCACCGTATCCCATGGCTGGGAGGAGGGTGCCAATATCCGGATACTGATCAAATGTTTCCTGGAGTCTTCCTGTGAGATAGGGTCTTGGATCTACGGCTTCACTTGCACCAAATTTTTCTGCAGCGACCATACCGGCGCCGTAAGACATTTCACCGTGGGTCAGGGTTGGACCATCTTCCACAACAAGGGCTTTTTTCCCGAAGATAAGGGAAGGATCTTCAACCTTGATGGGTGAAGCACAATCGACAATCTTTGCATCAGGATTGGCCTCCCGTATATTCCAGCGAACCTCATCTATAGATTCAGGGTCAGCCGTATCAATTTTATTAATGACTACCACATCAGCCAGAAGCAGGTTCGTCTCACCGGGATAGTATGCCAGCTCATGCCCAGGACGGTGTGGATCTGTTACTACAATTAACAGGTCGGACTTGTAAAACGGCATGTCATTGTTTCCTCCATCCCAGAGGATGATATCAGCTTCTTTCTCAGCTTCCCGCACAATGGCTTCATAATCAACCCCGGCATAGACAATTGTTCCGGTGCTGATATGGGGCTCATATTCTTCCATTTCTTCAATTGTACAATCATGTTTTTTCAGGTCATCAAGCGTAGCAAAACGCTGTACTGCCTGCTTCGCTAGATCGCCATAGGGCATTGGGTGGCGGATAGCTGCCACTTTTTTTCCGCCGTTTTTCAGGATTTCTGCAACACGGCGGGTGGTCTGGCTTTTTCCGCATCCTGTACGAACGGCGCAAACAGAAATTACAGGCTTGGTTGACTTTATCATGGTAGGACTGCCACCCAGTACCTTGAAATGTGCCCCGGCAGCCATCACCTTTGAAGCTTTATGCATCACATCTTCATGAGAAATATCAGAATAGGAAAAAACAACCTCCTTGATATCCAGCTCCTTAATGAGTGATTCAAGTTTACTTTCATCATGAATGGGGATTCCATCCGGATAGAGATCACCTGCCAATTCAGGAGGATACATCCTTCCTTCGATATCAGGGATTTGAGTAGCAGTGAATGCCAATACATTATAGAGTTCATTGGATCGGTACATCACGTTGAAATTGTGAAAATCCCTTCCGGCTGCGCCCATAATTATTGTATTAATACGTTTCATTGTATTCCTTTCAAATTTTTTGTTAATTGGTAGAGCAGTTAAAAAGAAGGATGGTTTTTAACTGAAACCAAAGTGCTGCCTGAAGGCTATAATTTGGAAAAAATATTTTTTCATTTCTCTTCCATGAAAGGATACCTGTAATCTTTTGGCGGTTCATAGGTTTCTTTGATGGTTCTTTGGGACACCCAGCGGACAAGGTTGAACATGGATCCGGCCTTATCGTTGGTCCCGGACGCCCGCCCGCCGCCAAATGGCTGCTGTCCAACCACTGCACCTGTGGGCTTGTCATTGATATAAAAATTACCTGCGGAATGATTGAGGGCTTTTGATGCTTGTCTGATGGCCTCCCGGTCTTTTGCAAATACTGCTCCCGTAAGAGCGTAAGGGGAGGTTGAGTCTACCAATTTCAATGTTTTGTCCCAGTCTTTGGGATCGTAAATATAAATAGTGAGGACCGGGCCAAAAATTTCTTCTTCCATAGTCTTAAATTTGGGATCTGTGGTTACAATTGTAGTGGGTTCAATAAAATAGCCAGTGGAATCATCATATTTCCCGCCGGAGATAATCTCAGCATCTTCAGCATTTTTTACATAATCAATATAGCCGGTAATCGTATCAAAAGCGGACTTATCAATCACAGCATTCACGAAATTAGTAAAATCTTCCGGGTCACCCATTTTGATGGTAGCAACCTCTGAAAGATATTTTGTTTTTACACCATCCCAAATAGTGTTGGGGATATAGGCACGGGAGAGAGCGGAACATTTTTGTCCCTGGAATTCAAAG
>NYYF01000023.1 GCA_002686675.1 Fidelibacterota bacterium | reverse complement strand
AACTTTGCATCAAATCATCCTTTGTTGCATTTTTTATAATGCTATTTATTCCAGGAGTAACTTTTGCCCAGACACCCATCACACAAGACAACATTCAAGCAGCAGTAGACTTATGGGTATCTGATTCAACTCAGGCAGAAGCTACCTATGGTCATATATCAGATTGGGATGTATCTGCTGTTACAGATATGTCTGAACTGTTTTATAATAAAACTACTTTTAATGATGATATTAGTAGCTGGGATGTGTCCAGTGTAACAAGTATGAAGTATATGTTTTGGAACGCTGAATTCAGCTGGAGTTTTAATCAGGATCTATCTGGCTGGGATGTGTCCAGTGTAACGGATATGAGTTATATGTTTGAACAGGCCAGTTATTTTAATCAGGATCTATCTAGCTGGGATGTATCCAGTGTAACAAATATGAATTCTATGTTTAAAAATGCTGTCGGTTTTAATCAGGATGTATCAGGATGGAATGTCTCCAATGTAACGGATATGGACAATATGTTCTGGCAAGCAGGGTTATCAGATGAAAACAAATGTGCCATCCATACATCTTTTTCTGCAAATGATGCATGGCCCTATGACTGGTCTGAGTTTTGTGGAAATGAAGATATTTGTCAAAATGATGCAGCCTGTAATTATGGTGAAGAGGGTAATTGTCATTACGATACCGACTGTGGTGATGAATGTGGTGGAATAAATTGGGAGTGTGAAGTTTGGGAATTAGATGATAATCTATTTGGTTCATGGACTCAAGAAAGTACCATAGAGTATGACAATGAAGAGTGCACTGGAGAGGGTAATCCTCAAGAATCGGATGAAGGTGCATATTTATTAACCTTAGGTGAAGATGGAGCACTTAATTTTCATATGGTATTAGAAGATAGTATTGGTAATTCGTACGAATGTCAGGAGAATAGTGATTGTGATGGTTTAGATGATCCTTACATGTCTAATTATGAATGTAACAATGACAATGAATGCGTGGGTATATTCAGTTTTAGTTGGGCAACAGATATCCCTAATAGCAGATTTTGTATTGCTAGCTCGTGGCATAATACATGTTTTGATTATGATTATGATACTGAGAGTGGAAACCTGTCTTGGCTAGAAGTAGAGCCTGGCGAGGGAGAGTGTAGAATTACAATGTTTGCTCCTGTAGATGATGGTGAATTAATTTTAACGATGCACACCACACCTGAAGAGACGTGTGATTTAACTGACGGAGATGAGTGTGAGTCAATAGAAGGATGCAACTGGGACACTGACCATAATGAATGCAAAAATACAGGATGGTGGGTTGATTATAGCAGTAATGTAGATACTACTTACATAGAATTTGATCTTGATGCCCAGATGAGTGAATGTCACTTTGAGATTACAGGTTTTGAAAATGGTGCTCTTGGAGAAGCTGGCTTTGATATACAGATAATTCATAACGAACAAAATGATGATGAGCCAGCCATTTTTAGGAACAGGATTATAGCAACTGCAACAAATAATCCATTACCAGCTGGAAGCGGTAAATTAGGTAGTGGCGGAAGTAATACTTCTAGTGGGAATGAACTTTGTGTTGATAATATAATTGCTACGGATAATAGTGGAATGGAATTATCAACATCTGAAGCTAGTTGCTCAACGTATGGAAGTGGTGAATGTTCTGGAGGACCTCCAGAATGCTTCGATGATTTGCCAGAGCCTCCTTCTGATGAGACCACACCTGAAGAAGCGTGTGATTGGCTCAATAATGTAGCGTTTCCAAGTGGAACACTGTCTGATTGTGAATGGCATACATTAACTCAATGGGGTGAATGGATTGCAAGTGATTTTCCAGATTGTGAATTTGATATGTGCAATGCTTTAATTACAGAGGAAGACTGTTCTCCTGCTACTCCTACTGATGATGCCAATGATTATGTCATAAGTATCCATGATTCATTAGATATTTTAATCGCATTGGGAGAATCAGTTGCTTGCGAGAATTTAGGAGAGTCTGACTGTGAATCACTTGATGGTTGTGAGTGGGAAAATGATAATTGTCAAAATGGATGCGAAGAGGCAGTAGAATATATCATTTCTGAGATTTTTGAATCTGAAATTCTTGTTAATTTTGATTCTACCGGTTCTTGTGTAGAACCTTTTGAGGCTTATGCTCCATTTTTGGAAGAAATAGGTCTGAACTGCAGTGGTCTAACTGCTTTTTCTCAAGCTGCACGAAATGTGGCTGAGGCTGGCTGCGTAAGTTGGGGCGGTCCAGCTGAGGATTGTGAATGGATTTCAGAAACATGTGTATCTGAGGAAACCATGGGAATGTATTCTTATCAGGTTCCACAAAACTATTATCTACATTCAAATTATCCCAATCCATTTAATCCTATAACAACCTTACGTTATGAACTTCCAGAACAGGCACAGGTAATACTTACTATTTACAATCTAATGGGCAGGGAAATCACACAACTCGTAAATACTACTCAAGAAGCAGGTTTCAAGTTAGTACAATGGAATGCTACTGATAGCTTTGGCAAACCAGTAAGTGCAGGTGTATATCTCTACCAGATTCGTGCTGGCGAGTTTGTTCAGACCAAGAAGATGGTGCTGTTGAAGTAAGTATGTAGAAAAAGGAAATAGAGGATCAGTCTGTAGTAAGAACAATTTCTCCATCAGATACTGCTCTCACCCAGTAACCCATTCCGGGCTCAAGCATGCCCGCATTAATATAAGAACCGTCATAACCGTATATTCCATTTGTAACCACCAACCCTGAATTGTACAGGACATCTGCATCCACCGGTGTTGAAAGTCCAGAGATAAGGTTCCAGCCCTCGGTAATGGATAAGGTGAGATTGTTAATTGGCAGGCCTGCAAACACTGCAATCCCACCTGAATCAAGACGTAGCAAGTACCCTGTGCCCGGAGTGAATAACGTTTCCGGCTGGTAAGACCCGTCAAATGAATACAAGGTACCAGTGTAAGCCTCTGGAAAGAGGGTCTGGTAATATGGATCATCAACCAAAACAGGCAATCCCACCATGTTCCAACCTGCCATAGTTTCGATACTGATTTCAAAGTTCTGGGTATATTCACAACTCCCATCGTCTACGTTGGCATCAGGATTGTAATTACTTGCTATGGGATCCGTACAACCATAAACAATCTGTTCTTCAAACCAGATTCTGAGAGCAAGGGAATTATCCAGTACAAATGGATTGACCTTATTATCCTGATAAGATGCAATTACTTGAGTTCTATCAATTTCATCCGTATCGGGTATATCTAAATAATTCCAGTCTAATAATGTGTTCTTTTGAAATTCCCAAAAATCATTGTCTGCTGCATCGTTGTACATAGCATAAAAATAGAACATTGCCCGTGCCGCATTGCCTTTATGGTCTTCTCTGGGTTCAAATTGTGCCACATCTAGATCGGACGGGTTATATTTCTCTGCATATTCTTCAATAAATTCTGTAGGAATAGTATATAATATCGTATCATTTCTGTACCATTTATCCGTATCCTCATCAGGGATCTCACCATATGGATGGTTCCCACGGGATGAGTTCACATTGGCTTTACATGGGAACAGATGGTGCATATCACTCTTCTGTGGTTCAGAACTTGCTCCCATGCTCTGTGGAAAGGTATGTTCACAATTCATGCCCTGATGATATGCGTCTGTGCTTGGGTCCAAAGATACATCAAGTGTGATTGTATAGCCGGAATACACACAAGAAAGCTGGTTTCTATCCTTTAAGTCAATAACTGCATAGAGTGTATCCCGTGCCTTTGTGTAGCCAAGAGTTGTGGTCGTCTTGTAATTGGCAATCACATAATCCCAGAGTTCCTGACCTGACAGCCCCTCCCCAATAACAGATTGGGAATATGCTGCAGTAATAACGAAAGCCAATAAAACAGTATTTCTCATAAATGCCTTACTAAAATTTAATAAAAAGGTAAGATCAAATAGAAGGAATGGAAACGAGTAGTTTGGAAGGGTTCGTTTCCTCCAACTATTTTCGTCCATACCAATAAAGACCATTTTCATTGTCAATATATATAGTATCGAGAGTAAACTTGACGCTCTTATTATCAGGTTAAATTAAATATAACATATTATTGGAGAAAAAAATGACAAAAAATCTAAGCATGGGTATCATATCTGTATTATTTCTTTTACTTTCTGTCAATTTCAGCAATGCTGAACAGAATAAAAATCAAGAGAATCTAAAAGAAAATCTTGATAGGAGTGCAGATCCATCTGTGCCAGCAGATTTAGGAGGAAATGGCTTTAAGGAAATAGCAAAAGATCTTGGTTATACAACCTATAACTTTACTGAAGAAGATTTATATTTCTTTGGTGATCCAAGAGCTGTAAAAGGTGGGACATTACGACACATTACGAGCAGGTTTCCAGCCACACTTCGCACTTTAGGGCAGAACTCAAACTATGTAGAGAATTCCACGATCGAGGGACTTTGTTATGAATCGTTGATTTCCACTCACCCGTTGAATCTGGATTTTATCCCTGTGTTAGCAACACATTGGAAAATTTCTGATGATAAAATGCAGTTTTGGTTCCGTATCAATCCAAGAGCACGGTTCTCTGATGGAATGCCCGTAACTGCTGATGATGTAGTAGCAACATGGGATCTGCTGATGGACGAAACGATCCTTGAACCTTCTTCTCAGTTAGTTTATGGAAAATTTGATCGTCCTGTGGCAGAAAGTAAGTATATCGTAAGCGTTAAGTGTGAACAACTTAATTGGCGAAACCTTTTATACTTTGGTGCAATGTCAATCTTACCTTCCCACATTTTAAACGATTTAGACGGGACTGATTATCTTGAAGAATATCAATGGAAAATGTTACCTGGCTCCGGATCGTATATTATTTATGATAATGATATTGTCAATCAGGAATCGTTCACACTTTCCCGCCGTACAGATTACTGGGCCGCTGATGATCCCACAAACAAGTATACATCAAATTTTGATAAGATAAAATTTATCGTTGTGAAAGATAATCAACCACTCGAGTTTGAAAAATTTAAGAAGGGGGAGCAAGATTTTTATACGGTTGCTAAAGCACGGGTTTGGGTTGAAGAATGTGATTTTGAAGGGATACAAAATGGTTGGATACAAAAACACAGAATATTTTCGGAAAAGCCAGCGGGTACAAGCGGTTTTGCTTTCAATATGAGAAAATGGCCCTTTGATGACCGCCGTTTGCGCTATGCATTTGCGTATCTGTATGACCGGGAAAAAATGAATCGTGAAATGTATTACAGCGAATATTCAATGATGCATTCGCTGTGGTCAGGTTCGGTTTATGAAAATCCAAACAATGAAAAAGTGCTATATAATCCCCAAAAAGCTGTGCAGTTGCTTCGTGATGCTGGCTACAAAGATAGAAACAAAGTAGGCTGGTTATATCATGAAGAGACCGGTAAAGTACTGGAATTTGATCTTTCGATTGGTAAAGGTCTTGCTTACATGGTTACACCAGTGCAGCAGATGCTCGCAGAATATGGAATCAATATGAAAATAAAATTTGTGGATGGCACTACAAACTGGAAAAATTTGATGGAAAGAAATTTTTCGGTTTATATGCAAAGCTGGGGAGGGTTGGTTTTCCCGAATCCAGAGACTTCATTGCACTCTTCGTTAGCCGACCAATTAAATAACAATAACATTTCAGGATTTAAAAGTGCCCGCGTTGATACATTGCTCGATCTTTATGATGTGGAATTTAATCAGCAAAAAAGAGTTGAAATTATTCGAGAAATTGATGGCATTTATTCTCACGTCCATCCCGCAGCTTGGGGCATTGCACGAAATTATCAACGGTTGCTTTGGTGGGATAAATTCGGTCAACCAGAATATGTGGTTTCTCGATATACGGGTGATTACCGGTCAATCTTTTCCTATTGGTGGGTGGACCCTGAAAAAGAAGCTCGCCTGAACAAAGCAATAGAAAAGGGTGAAGCGCTTCCAGTTACTGCTATTGATATCACATTTTGGCCAGAATATTTAAAATCAAATCAATAAAGCGCTGAAAATATAAATGACAACGTATTTTCTTCGTAGACTATTATTGATGGTCCCAACTTTTCTAGGGTCAACAATATTGGTATTTACGATACTTCAAATGGCACCAGGTGGACCACTTGAGAAACAAATCCAAAGGTTACAAATGGGTGCAACAGCAGAAGGTGAATCGGTTGGAAGTGTTTCGGATATAATGAGTGGTGGGTCGCAAATCTTGCCGGATAAAGCACTGAAAGAGCTTAAAAGGTTCTATGGTTTCGATAAACCGATTTGGCAGCGATACATGATGTGGCTTGGTGTTTGGCCCCGCGAAATTAAACAAAGAGAAATTATATTTCGGGGAGATCAACTTGAAATTGAAAAACGGGTGGGAAAAAAAGCCGGGAAAATACTCAGGGTAGATATACGTAGGAAAGGCGAGGATTTGACCGTCTATGAAAAGAATAATTCTATCAGTTCTATATGGAAAGCACATATCGAGGATACTGACGACGATGGCGATATCCATGGAGTGATTTACCAGACTGAATATTCTGGAATTATGACAGGAAATTTTGGCAAATCATACACTTATCTGCAACCAGTTACCGAAGTAATGAAACCTCGATTTAAAATTTCACTATTCTTTGGTCTAATTGGTATGTTCCTTTCTTACATTGTTTGTATTCCCCTCGGAATTCGTAAAGCCCTTAAGCACGGTTCACCATTTGATTTTGTATCAAGTGTTATTATTTTTGTGGCTTACTCGATTCCTGGGTGGGCACTTGGCGGGGTATTTTTAGTGTTGTTTGGTGGTGGCTCGTTTTGGGATATTTTTCCCCTGGGTGGATTTCGATCTCAAATGGAAGTATGGGAAGGACTTTCCTTGTTGGAAAAAATCCTTGACCAATTGCACCACGCAATCTTACCAATTATTGCCTGGTCAATCGCTAGTTTTACGACCCTGACTGTTTTGATGAAAAATAGTCTTCTTGAGCAACTTTCACAAGATTATATCCGTACAGCTTTTGCAAAAGGAATTTCTGAAAAACGTGTGGTTTGGCTCCATGCAATCCGCAATTCAGTTATTCCAATCGCAGCTGGAATTGGGCACATCATTGGAATTGTATTTGCCGGTTCGTATTTAATCGAATTAGTGTTTAATATCGAAGGATTCGGTAAAATGGGTTTCCAGGCGGTGATGGATCGGGATTATCCAATTACACTGGCATTTTTAGTTATTGGTGTACTCCTTCGGTTAGTTGGAAACATTATTTCAGATATCGCACTGGCAACGGTTGATCCGAGGATTCGCTTCAAATGATTTTCAAAAAGAAAAAACAAGAAAATATTCAAGATATCTCGCTTTCAATCTACAAGAAACGATGGTTGAAGTTCAAAAAGATGAAACGGGGATATTACTCGTTTTGTATCATTACGATTCTTTATCTACTTTCGTGGTTTTTGCCCTTACTTGTGAACAGCAAAGCCTTGATCGTGAAACATGAAGGAGAATATTATTTTCCGGCGATTCACAGTTTTTCACTGATTCCAGATCAAATATTTATGGGTGATCTATTCGGGCAAGATGTTCCGGGAGAGGCAAATTATCGATCACTCCAAGAAGAGTGGCAGAATGAGAATAGCGATAGCTGGATTCTTATGCCGCCCTATCCCTTTGGCCCGCTGGAAGGTGTCGGTTCTCAAGATAATGAGCGCTGGGGATTGAAAATGTATTCTACCCCTTCATCGCTACATTGGCTTGGAACGGATGATACTGGACGGGATGTATTTTCCAGATTGGTTTATGCGTTTAACATTTCCATTACTTTTGCGTTGATCCTAGCAGTGCTTAACTATGCAATTGGTATTGCGATTGGTGGTACTATGGGATATTATGGCGGAAAGTTTGATCTTTTCTTTCAGAGAATCATTGAAATTTGGGGAACGTTGCCGATGCTGTTTGTCATCATCATCATCGCGTCAATCATTCGACCAACATTCTTCCTGTTGATATTCATTTATATAATTGTGAATTGGATTAGCATGACATATCTGATGCGTGCAGAATTCTATCGTGAAAAGGCAAAAGATTATGTAGCTGCTGCTCTCTCGATAGGACAAAGTAATGCGAAGGTAATTTTTAAACACATTTTACCCAACTCTCTCGTTCCTGTTATAACATATTTTCCGTTTGCAATTGTTGGTTATATCGCTTCTTTGGTGGCTCTAGATTTCCTTGGTTTTGGATTACCACCGCCAACGCCAAGTTGGGGGCAAATGCTCGGTATTGGTCTGCAGAATATATCAAAATGGTGGATGGTTTTTTCTCCAGTCGGAGCCGAATTTTTCACGCTGATGCTTGTGGTGTTTATTGGGGAAGGAGTCAGAGAAGCTTTTGATCCAAAAGTATATTCGAGATTGCGATGAGCAAGAAGAAATTAGTCGAAATTAAAAATTTGAAAACCCATTTCAAGGTCGGAGATCAATGGGCGACAGCCGTTCACGGCGTCGATCTTGATATTTATGAAGGTGAAACGCTTGGAATCGTTGGTGAATCTGGTTCTGGAAAATCAGTTTCTGTACTTTCGCTAATACAATTGATCCCGAACCCGCCTGGTGAAGTAGTAGAAGGTGAATTTTATTTCAAAGGTGAAAAGATTTTTGATGGAGGAGAACTTGCGAAAGTAAAAGAAATGCCAAAGTATCTCCATTTCCGTGGACTCTCAGAAAATGTCCGCAAAACATTGGCGATGCTTTTTTTTAGTGGCTGGCTTGTTTTGCACGTGGCACTCAATATTCCCGGCGTTTTATTATTTTTCATTTCGCTCATTTTAAATTGTGTTTTAACGGGTTATCTATTTTTTAATTCGCCGTATAAAAAAACATACAACAAGTGGCGGGGAAATATTTTCAAGAGAATGCGGGATTTGCGTGGTGATGAGATCGCAATGATCTTTCAAGAACCGATGACTTCCCTTAATCCGGTTTACACAGTTGGATTTCAAATCATTGAAGCACTGAAGCCGCAAATGTTTCAGGAGTATATCAAAAATGGAATTATTAATCTTGCTAAAAGTTTAAAGAGCACACCAAAAANTATGCGAATCAAAATAAGCNTATTTTTNGCATTATTTGTGATGATCTTTACCCAATTGGTNAATGGTTGGACATTTCAAATTNCTACTGTNTGTATATCCCTGCTAAAAGGTGCAATATTTCCTNCAATNGTNGTATATACTGTTATTGGTTTAGATAAGTTGATTTCAGATCAGTATCACGAAAAATGGAAAAAACTTTTTGAAGAGGGAGTGCTCTTGCTCGAAATGGTTGGCATTCCTTCTGCAGACCAAAGAATGAATGATTATCCGCATCAGTTTTCCGGAGGGATGCGGCAACGGGCAATGATTGCGATGGCACTTGCTAAAAAACCATCCTTGCTTATTGCCGATGAACCAACAACCGCACTCGATGTGACCATTCAGGCACAAATTTTGGAATTGATGATTGAACTGAAAAATAAGAAAACCGATGCAGCTATCGTTTTGATCACGCACGATTTAGCGGTTATTGCGCAAACTTGTGAGCGTGTGATTGTAATGTATGGCGGTCGAATCCAGGAAGTTGCATCCGCCGAAGAATTATTTGAGAATCCATTGCATCCGTATACACACGGACTTCTGAGATCGATCCCGCGTCCAGATAAGGATACGAAAAAAGAGCGGTTGGACATTATCGAAGGAATTGTACCCAGTATTTTAGATATGCCGGTTGGGTGCAAATTTTGCACACGGTGTGATGTAAGAATTGACACATGCGATACTGATGAACCACCACTACGGGAGATTACAGAAAATCATTTTGTACGTTGTCACGTTGTGGAGACAGAAAATATGAGACCGCAAGCATGAGAAGCAGGGAACTAGTTAATGTCAAAGATCTGACTGTTCATTTTCCGGTATACGGCGGAGTCCTCTCCAAGCGCGTTGCCACGGTAAAAGCAGTGGATGGCGTTTCCTTTTCTATAGGAAAAAAAGAGACGATCGGGTTGGTCGGAGAATCCGGATGCGGAAAAACAACAGTTGGTCGTGCCATGATCAATATTTTGCGACATGTAGCACCAGATGTCGAAATTGGTGGAAGTATCGAATATCATTTTGATGACGGGGTCGTTGATTTTTCTAAACTTCATCCGAAGCATATGCGTCAATATCGTAGCCGTGTGCAAATGATTTTTCAGGATCCATATGCCTCACTCAATCCTCGTATGACTGTGGCTCAAATTATCAGTGAACCGTTGAAGCTGCATACCAAAATGAATCCCAAAGAAATGCAGGATCGTATTGGATGGCTGCTGGAAAAAGTTGGAATGCAGAATGAACAGGCCCGTCGTTATCCACACGAATTTTCTGGTGGACAGCGCCAGCGTGTTGGCATTGCCCGTGCAATTGCAACAAATCCAGATCTCATAATATGTGATGAACCAGTATCCGCACTGGATGTTTCAATTCAGGCTCAAGTTATCAATCTGATGATGGATTTGCAGGATGAATTTGATCTTTCATTCTTATTTATTGCTCACGATCTAAGCGTGGTTGAGCATATTTCCACGAGAGTTGCTGTGATGTATCTTGGAAACATAGTTGAGTTTGGCGACGCTCAGGAGATATATCATAATCCAAGACACCCATATAGTCAGGCTCTTATTTCTGCTGTTCCTTTACCTGATCCTAAAAAGAAGGATAAAGGGCGAATCGTGTTGGCAGGAGATATACCGACACCTACGAATAAGCCTTCGGGCTGTGGTTTCCGTACCCGCTGTCAAATAGCGAAAAAATCCTGTGCTGAAGCTGAACCTGCGTTTGAGGAACATGGAAAAGATCACTGGGTTGCCTGCCCTGTCGTAAGGGAGGCAAACTAACCGTAGATTAAGTATACAGGAAAGTTGGTTGATATGAACATTTCAAAAAAAACATATGGATTCGCATTAGTAGAAAAAAAGAAAGTCGCTGAGATTAATTCGATGGCTCGATTATTTCGACATGATTCCGGTGCGGAATTACTTCACATTGAGAATGATGATGATAATAAAGTCTTTGCAATTACGTTTCGCACACCACCGGAAAACAGTAAAGGCATACCGCATATTTTAGAACATTCCGTTTTATGTGGTTCGCGTAAATATCCTATTAAAGAGCCATTCGTAGAACTGTTAAAGGGTTCCTTTAAGACATTTCTTAATGCTATGACCTTCGCTGACAAGACAATGTACCCGGTTGCCAGTACCAATGAGAAGGATTTTGTTAATCTGATGGATGTGTATTTGGATGCAGTTTTTCACCCCAATATTTATGAACAGCCGGAAATACTCATGCAGGAAGGCTGGCATCATGAATTGAATAAAAAAGAGGATGAGATTTCCATAAAAGGTGTGGTATACAACGAAATGCAGGGGGCATTTTCATCCCCAGAACAAATTTTGTTCAGAAATATCCAGCGCTCTCTGTTTCCTGATCATGTTTATGGATTTGAGTCTGGTGGTGACCCTGATGAGATCCCAAACCTTTCTTATGAAGAATTTATCGATTTTCATAAACGTTTCTATCATCCTTCTAACAGCAGGATTTTTATCTATGGCAATGGTTCAGTCGAAGATCGGCTCAAATTCATCCACAAAGAATATTTGGAGGAATTTTCTGAATCTGAGATTGATTCTGATATTCCATTGGTTAAGCCCTGGGCTAAACCCGACGAGATTGAAAAATATTACCCTATATCAGCAAAGGAAGATGAGAAGGAGAAAACGTATCTAAGTATGAATTTTGTAACTGGAGAATCCAACAATCTGGAATTAAGCATGGCAATGGGAATGCTGGATTATATTCTTATGGAATCTCCAGCAGCTCCATTAAAGAAAGCACTGCTAGAATCCAGATTAGGAAAGGATGTTTTTGGCAGTTATAATAATCATTTGCGACAGCCGTTTTTCAGCATCATTGTAAAAAATTCTGAGAGCGAACGAAAAACAGAATTCAGTGAGCTTCTGTATAGTACATTGGAAAAAATTATAAAAAATGGTATTGACAAGAAATTGATTAAAGCAGCGATCAATATCATTGAATTCCATTTGCGGGAGGCTGATTTCGGCTCTTATCCTAAAGGATTAGTGTATTGCATGGAGGTAATGAACAGTTGGAATTATAATGGTAATCCAATTCAAGCGCTCGAATATGAAACTTCATTAAAGAAAATTAAATCTGCTTTAACAACGAATTATTTTGAGAAGTTGATCGATAAATATTTCATGAATAATGCTCATCGAAATCTCTTGGTGCTTTCACCTGAAAGGAACCTGGCTGAGAAAAAAGCTGAGAAGGTTCGCCGTAAAATGATTACCCTGAAACATGGATTGTCTGAGAACGATGTTAAAAAAATGATTTCTTACACAGAAAATCTGAAACGAAAACAGTCTACCCCGGACTCTCCGGAAGATCTGGCAAAAATCCCTTCACTATCCATGGATGATATCAAAAGGGAAGCCGAAATACTTCCCATGGAAGAAAAGACAGAATCTGGGGTAACTGTACTCAGTCATAATATTTTTACCAGTGGTATTTCTTATGTGAAACTGTATTTTGATACGACTGTAATTCCAAAGGAAAAAATCCAATATCTTCCGATTTTGTCAAGGTTGATGGGTGAGATCAGTACGGAAAAATATCACTACTCCGATTTATCGAACGAGATAAACATTCACACCGGCGGAATTGGTGTCGCTGACAGTAATTACATAGAAAATGATGACGATTCAACTTATTACCCAAAAATGATAGTAAAGGGCAAATCAGTGAGCAAAAAGCTTCCCCAGCTTTTCGAGCTGATGAAAGAAATAATCAACCATACAAAATTTGATGATAAAAACCGAATTCGTGAAGTTATACAGGAATCAAAATCCAGAAAGGAAATGTCCATTTCTGAAGCAGGCCATTCGGTTGCATCGTCACGATTGTTTTCATACTTCTCCCAGGCAGGTAAATACAATGAAATCACTACTGGATTATCGTACTATAAATTCATTTCTGATCTGGAAAGAAATTTTGATGAGAGATACCCGGTTCTTGTAAAAATCCTGAAAGAAATTACTGCTCAGATTTTTAATAAAAATAATTTACTTGTCAGTGTTACTCAGACTGAGGATGATTATTCCGCTTTTTCCAATTCATTCTCCACTTTTCTTGAAGGATTGAGGTCAGCCAACGTGGTAACACATGATTACCAATTTGAACTTTCAACAAAAAATGAAGGATTGCTGACACCTGCGAATGTCCAGTATGTAGCTAAAGGATTTAATTTTAAGCACTTAGGGCATAAGTACACCGGATCAATGGCTGTATTTTCAGGGATAGCCAGGTTGGATTATATGTGGAATCGGATTCGTGTTCAGGGTGGTGCGTATGGTGCTTTTGCGGTTTTTGGCAGGAGTGGAAATGTGTTTATGGGGACCTACCGTGACCCAAACCTCAGAGAATCTCTTGATGCATTTGACCAGATGGCGGATTATTACCGTCAGTTTGATCCGGAAGAGAAAGAGATGAGCAAATACATAATTGGGACAATTTCGCAATTGGATTCCCCGCTGACACCCTCTATGAAAGGCAGTATTTCTGCTTCACGCTACATCAGCCATATTTCTCAGAAAGATATACAGAAGAACAGGGACGAAGTCCTGAACACTTCCTCTAGGCAGATTCGGGACATCGCTGAAATTCTTGATGTGATGATGCATAAGGATAGGTACTGCGTATTGGGAAATGAAAATCGTATAAAGGAAGAAAGTAAACTCTTTGGTGAATTGGTGAAAGTGTTTGAATAGTTAAAAATTAGGATACGGATTAGAAAATGAGCATTAAAAAATATAATGATTATCACTACGAACGGATTGATGTCAATAAACTGAAACCGCAGTTTGACGGGATAATCTCTAAGTTTGAGTACGCAAAAAGCGTTGAAGAGCAAAATGATTTAATTCGTGAGGTGGATAAAGTATTTTCGGAGTATTCAACTTATCAGGCGATAGCACATTTAAATTTTGCCCGGGATACAAAGAGTAAAGAAACAAAAGCTGAGAATGAATATTATGACGAGATAGCTCCGTCAATGTCCGAATTCAGCACACGCTTTGCTAAAGTAGTTGTTTCATCCAAATACAGGGATGAACTGGTACATGAGTGGGGACACCAGTACTTTAATCTCCTTAAAATGGAGCTGAAAACCTTTGATCCTAAAATCAAGGAAATGCTTATTGAAGAATCAAAACTCAAGAATGAGTACACAGCTCTGCTGGCCAGTGCCAAGATTCCATTTAAGGGCGAAACATATAATTTAACCGGATTGGGACCGTTTCACACCGATCTGGACCGTGATACCAGAAAAAGTTCCTATGAGGCTCGCTTCAGTTTTTTTGAAGAAAATTCAGAAAAGCTTGATAGTTTGTACGATCAACTGGTAAAACTGAGACACAGGATGGCTCTTGAGCTTGGGTATAAGAACTATATTCCTTTAGGGTATTTGAAAATGTCCCGAAGTGATTATGATGCCAAAGCGGTTGCAGGTTATCGTGAACAGATCATTAAACATGTTGTCCCTCTGGCGGGGAAATTGTATCAGAAGCGGAAGGATATTCTGAATTTTGAAAAACTGTATTTCTACGATGGAATTAATTTTCCTGAAGGCAATCCTAAACCTGAAGGGACACCAGATGAGCTTGTTGCAGCCGCTCAAAAGATGTACCATGAACTCTCATCAGAGACTGGGGAGTTCTTTGACAGAATGGTCAATGAAAAACTCCTTGACCTTGTGAACAGAAGAGGAAAAGCTGGCGGTGGATTTTGTACCAGCTTCCCTGATTATGAACGTCCTTACATTTTCGCCAATTTTAATGGGACGGACCATGATGTAACAGTACTCACTCACGAGGCTGGCCATGCTTTCCAATGTTATTCGAGCAGAAAGCAAGAATTGGTAAGCTATCTCTGGCCCACGATGGAATCCGCTGAAATCCACTCTATGGGCATGGAATTCATTACCTGGCCATGGATGGAACGTTTTTTCGGGGATCAAGCGGAAAAATTCCGTTATATGCACATGGTGAACGCTATTTTATTTCTTCCCTATGGTGCCTGCGTAGACCATTTTCAGCATTGGGTGTACAGCAACCCTAATGCAACTCCAGAAGCGAGGAAGGAGAGGTGGTCTGAGCTGGAAAAACTGTATCTTCCTCACAGAGATTACGATGATATGAGTTTCCCGAAATCTGGCGGTGTTTGGCAGGGTCAGCTTCACATTTATCAATTGCCATTTTATTATATTGATTACACATTAGCGCAAGTGTGCGCTATGCAGTTCTGGATAAAGTTTGATCAGGATCATGATGCGGCCTGGAAAGATTACTATAGGTTGTGCAAGGCAGGGGGTAGCAAGTCGTTTGCTGAGCTTGTGAAATTAGCTGGATTATCATCTCCATTTGAAGAAGGAACGCTTAAAAACGTAGTAGGTACAATTAAGAATTGGTTTGATGAAATTGATGTATCAAAATTATAATCTTCTATTAAATTTATCCCCTTAGGTTATATCTAAATTAATGTTCATTCCACTTAAATATGTTATGATGAAATGTTAAAAATATTCTATTTGATATCACTTTTTGCAAGTGCAGTGCTGGGACAGATAGAACCCCCAGATGGACTCCGAACCCATTCTCCTAGAGTATGGGTACTTCAGGGTGGAAAGGTGTATGTAGAGCCAGAGATCATAAAGGAGAATGCCACAATAATTATGCGGGATGGATTAATCGAAAAAGTAGGTACAGATATAAAAATTCCAAAAGATGCAACCATTCTGGATATGAACGGAAAAACAATCTACCCGGGTTTTATTGACAGCTGGGTAGAAATACCCGCAAAATCAGGAGACACTCCCGATCATGATGCCCACTGGAATTCCCAGGTTCATACCAGGCGGGATTTATCCCGCTTGTACCAGCCGGATGAAAAGAAACTGGAATCATTGCATAAGCTGGGTTTTACAGCTGCCCATATTGTACCCGATTCTGGCATTTTCCAAGGTCAAACAGCTTTGGTCCATTTGGATAAGAAAGGGACTATTCTCCAATCAGGTGTAGCCCAGGATATAGCATATGAGGTACATGGCTGGGGAAGGGGTACATATCCTAATGCACTGCTAGGAGTAGTAGCTCTATTACGGCAGACTTTTATCGATGCCAACTGGTACCGGAAAGTCAGTGAAAAAGCCAGAAGTTATCCACAGTTAAATGAGTCTCTGAAGAAAAACCGTGACCTGGAAATATTAGGTAACTGGCTTAAAGATCAGAGGCCATTCATTGTTGAGACCAACCATGAATTGACGGTCTTACGATCTTTAAAGATTGCAGAAGAGTTTAGGTTGAACTGCTGGCTGAAAGGAAGCGGTTATGAATACCGGCGAATTACGGAAATAGCTGCGCAAGATCCTTTCTTGATTCTTCCATTGGATTTTCCTGCTACTCCGGACATTTCTGATCCTTACCAGGAGCTTCGTTACAGCACAGCAGAACTGAAGCACTGGGATATGGCACCGGATAATCCAGCAATACTGGTTGAACATAATATTCCGATTGCGCTCACAGCCTACGGCCTGGAAGGAAACGAATTTCGGAAAAACCTGAATCGATCCGTAAAGCGAGGCCTGTCTGAAGCCGCTGCCCTGGCTGCCTTGACTACGATCCCAGCTGAGAAAATGGGGATAGGAAATCAATTAGGAAAAATCAAGGAAGGCTATATGGCCAACCTCACTGTAGTGGATGGTGATTATTTCCAGGACAAGTCAGACATAATTTCAACCTGGATTGGTGGAGAGGAATATCCCGTCAAACCCAAATATAATGTATCTATAGATGGAAATTGGAAATTAACCATCGGTAAAGAATCATATCAACTTGAACTGAAGAAAGGCTCAGATCATTACAGCGGAAAAATCATTCAGGATACCACTGAATTTCAACTATCCAAGCTGAAAGTGGGAGGGCGCTACGTCAGCTGGCAGGTCACATGGGACTCCACAGCTGCACCCAGTCGGTTTACCGGGCATATTTTAAATGATAAAATGGAAGGTACTGCCCATGATGATCTCAAGCTCAGTTGGAATGCGTTGAGAACAGGTAAATTAGAAGCAAAGGAAGAAGAGAAAAAATCCGAAACCCGGTCTAAACTCTCTCTCTTCTATCCGGAAGGCACCTATGGCTGGGAAAACACCGTATTGAAAGATCAGGTTGTCCTGATTCAGAACACCACCATCTGGACCAGCGGAAATCAGGGAATATTGGAAGACTATGATATCCTGTTCAGTGATGGCAGGGTAAAGAAAATCGGGAAAAATATTAACCCACCCAAAGATGTAATGGTTATTGATGGGACTGGAAAACATATAACTCCGGGGCTGATTGACTGTCATTCCCATTCCGCTGCTTTTTCCATTAATGAAGGAACCCAGTCAATTACCGCTGAAGTGCGCATTCAGGATGTCTTAAACAGTAATGATATTACCATTTACCGGGAACTGGCCGGTGGTTTGACCATGGCCAATATTCTTCATGGCTCTGCGAATACAATCGGTGGCCAGAACGCAGTCATTAAGCTGCGCTGGGGAGCTACACCTGATGCCCTGCTGTATTCCAACGCGGTAAAAGGTATCAAGTTTGCCCTTGGTGAGAACGTAAAACAGTCCAATTGGGGTGATGACAATACAACCCGTTATCCTCAGACACGTATGGGTGTTGAACAGATTTTACGGGACGCTTTTACATCGGCTGTGGAATACCAGGAGAAATGGAGTGGTTATAACAAAAATCCCAAGCGATGGAAAAAAAAGGTGCCGCCAAGAAGAGACCTGGAATTAGAAGCACTGGTAGAGATATTGGAAGGGAAGAGGCAGATACATTGCCATTCCTACCGTCAGGATGAAATACTCATGCTCACCAGGGTTGCAGAAGATTTTGGTTTTACTGTGGGGACCTTTCAGCATGTACTGGAAGGGTATAAAGTTGCTGACCGTATCAAGGAACACGGAGCCAATGCCTCTACTTTTTCGGATTGGTGGGCGTATAAGTATGAGGTTATTGATGCCATTCCCTATAATGGTGCACTGATGACGGATGTGGGAGTGACTGTGTCCTTTAATTCGGATTCCCGTGAACTGGCACGGCGAATGAATACAGAGGCCTCTAAAGGTGTGAAATATGGTGGTCTCTCTGAAGAAGAAGCGCTGAAGCTAGTGACCTTGAACCCCGCAATCCAATTAAAGATCGATAAGTGGGTTGGTTCTCTGGAGGTTGGAAAAGATGCAGACTTTGTGATCTGGAGCGATCATCCTCTATCAACCCGGGCAGTATGCGAACAAACCTGGATCGATGGGATTCGATATTTCTCATTGGAAGAGGATAAAAAATTGAAGAAGAGAGATAAGAAATTACGCAGGAACCTGGTGAATAAAATATTATCAAGGAAGGATGATAAGAAGAAAAAGGAATGGAAACACCATGAAGAGGAATCTGCAGATCATCAACATTGCTTAGAAAAATTATGAAGCATATCTCCAGTATATTCATTATCGTAAGCTATCTGTTATCTTCCGATCAGATCCCTGCTCCAAGTCAGGATCATCCCATCCTGATCCAGGGAGGAACAATCCATACCATATCTCATGGCATTCTGGAAAATGCAGATATACTTTTTGAAAATGGAAAAATCACCTCAGTTGGCCAAAATCTGGATATTCCTGCTGAAGCGGAAATAATAGATGTTTCCGGACAGCATGTTTTTCCCGGTCTCATTTCAGCGGGTTCTACTCTTGGACTACAGGAAATTGGCGCAGTTCGGGCGACCAGGGATTATGCAGAAGTGGGGGCTGTCAATCCCAATGTAAGGGCCAATGTGAGTTATAATCCTGATTCCGAACTTATACCCATTACCCGGTCTAATGGCGTCCTTCTGGCACTGTCAGTACCTCGTTCAGGGCTCGTTTCCGGCACATCCTCACTTATGATGCTGGATGGTTGGACCTGGGAAGATGCAACGTTAAAACACCCGGTTGGACTGCATTTATTCTGGCCTTCCATGAATATCCCCAAGCCAAAGCCAGGAAAACAGAAAGAAAAAAAGGATAAGGATTCACGCTTAAAATCTATCCAGAAAATTGATGATTTGATTCAGAAATCCCATGCGTATGCACAGCTCAAAGCAACCGAGAGTTCCTCATTCAAGCATGATTTACGGTTGGAGGGAATGCTGCCGGTGATTTCTGGTGAAATCCCTGTATTTGTTCATGCCAATGAAGTCCGGCAGATTGAAGCAGCC
>NYYF01000022.1 GCA_002686675.1 Fidelibacterota bacterium | reverse complement strand
AAATAATAAATCCATCATTTATTCTTTCCATAATGTCCAACCTCTTCCTGCTATTTTCTGTAATATCCCTCTGAACAAAAATACAGTAGCTTTTTTCACTTCCACGCCCAACTCGCCCACGGAGCTGATGAAGCTGGATTAGCCCAAAACGATCTGCATGTTCCACTAACATAACTGTAGCATTAGGGACATCGATTCCTACCTCTATAACAGTAGTTGAAACCAGTATCTGGATTCTATTATCTGAAAACTCATTCATTATATTGTCTTTTTCTTCTTTTTTCATTCTGCCATGGATTAATCCAACGTTTACATCTGTAAAAGCGGTGCGAGATAGCGTTTCATATGCNTCCACAGCTGCNGCNAAATCTGATTTTTCTGTTTCTTCTACCAAAGGATATACAATCATACACTGTCTTCCTTTGGATACTTCATTTTTCATAAAATGATGTACATTTTTCAACCGTTCAGGGCGAATCTTTTTTGTAATGACCGGTTTGCGGTGTTTGGGTAATTCATCAATAATAGACAAGTCCATGTCACCGTGATAGGTGATTGCAAGTGTACGTGGAATTGGTGTCGCTGTCATGGCAAGAAAATGGGGATTCAATCCTTTTTCAACCAAATCACCCCGCTGGACAACACCAAAACGGTGCTGTTCATCAACAATGACAAACCCCAAGTTTTTAAAATCTATATCTTTCTGAATGAGAGCATGGGTTCCTACAATNAAATCAATTCGACCTGTTTTTAAAGCATCTATTACTTTTTTTCGTTCACCCTCTTTTGTGTTTCCTACAAGAATGGCACAAGTGATTTTCCCNATTTCNGAAAATGNTTTGAAGGATTCATAATGNTGATGAACCAGGATTTCCGTTGGAGCCATTACCGCAANCTGAACATTATTCCCTATTGCAATCGCNGCTGCNAANACAGCAACAATAGTTTTCCCCGACCCTACATCACCNTGAAGTAGNCGNTTCATTGTTATGGNTTTNCCTAAATCCGTTCTTATTTCTTTTAATACCCGGTTCTGGGNATCTGTCAGCTCAAAATTCAATTGATCNTAAATCAGTTTTACATGNGGTCCCGTTTTATCCAATGGTTTTGTTCCAACACGACAATTGGATTCTTTCTTTAGTGCCATAAGCAACTGAAGAAAAAAGTGCTCATCAAATTTCAAGCGGTAAATAGCTCCCTTCACATCTTTTTCTTTTTCAGCAAAGTGGATCCAATGAAGTGCTTCATATCTACTAACTAATTTGTGCTTCTNTAAAAATTCAGGGGGAAAGAAATCCGGAATATTATTGATTTCCTTTAACATTCTCCGGATTATCTTTCTAAAAAAACGATTTTCAATTCCAGCCTTTTGCAATTCTTGCGTAAGCGGGTACAGAGGAATGACAGAACCGGTGTTCAGGGGATCATCATCTATATTTAATTTATCATATTCTGGATGCACAATCTGTAATCCGTTATAAAATTCAATTTTTCCATGAACAGCAAAATGATCTCCAATTTCAATTGACTTTTTTATATATGGAATACCATTAAACCAGAGAAGGGTCAAAAATCCTGTCCCGTCGGATAAAACAGCTTGAAATAATTTCCCTTTTCTGGTTTTTCTTTCTCCACAAGTCTCCACTTTCCCCACAATTGTAGTAATCATATCTTTTTTAAGTAAACTGATAGCTGTGACTGTGGTTCTATCTAGGTGACGGCGGGGAAAATAATACAGTAAGTCTTCCNAGTCCTCCAGGCCTATCTCAGATAAAACCTTTGCCCTTGCAGGTCCAACATTTTTTATATATTGCAGGGATGTAGAGAGATTGGTTTCAGTCATTTAGATAGAAAGAGTACAAAAAAATAAAAATATTTCAGATCCGTTGGACATGAATTGTACTGACTACAACCACATTATCCAGACAATAACTAAAAAATAAACTAGTCAATTATAGGTATTATTTCCACTCTTTACGGTAGGTATAGGTTATAATTTTATTGTCTTCGGCATCGATGTTAAGAGGAAAATAAATCGTTGTAGCATCTTCTTTGGTATACATACTTGAGGCATCTCGTATTACCCAATCACCAGAAATATGTTCGACAACCCGCACTTGGATATCTTCATCATGAATATTTTTTATCTGGATTTGAATGGAGGCTTCTTCACTATTTCTCTGGCGGTCATAATTCAGAATTGTTCGTTTTCCAGTTATATCAAAAGCCCGACCAGCAGTAAGTAAAACTGTACCCTCCTTTGGGGTTTGCACCAAATAATCTTCACCTGAAAATTCTAGTGATCCTCCCTTTGATGTCAAATACATTTCTACCTTTCCAGCTGGCAAAGGAATGCCAAGACCGTTTTCTTCAGAATTAATAATTTTTAGTTCAACAACCAAAGGTTCTTCCCGCTGGCTTCGTTCCTTGTTTTCAAAAATATATGTTTTCTCATAGTTTATCACCCGCGGATTGTAGAGTTGAACTGTAATATTATCGTCTCCCATAAAATTTAAAACCTCCGATAAGGNATAGATATGATAGTCNCCAAGAGATTTTTGATCTGCAGAGACTGAGNTNCTTGCTACTCTANTGGATTGGGCCCGAGANNANTGTTGACNTCCAGAGCTAATCTTCTTTTGGCCGGCACGATGAAGTTCTCCTTCAACAAGCTGCAGCGTTAAATCGCTAAAATCCACATCGCTTCGATTAGATATTATTGCTTCCGGAATTAAATTTGCCTGGGTATCTTTACCATTCATAACCAAACGATAGACTGCATTCCAATCAAATCCAGCGCTTAAATAAATTAATTCGCCTTGNACNTGCNTTGNTTTTTCCAAATTAATTTCCCAAATCAGGGTAGGTTTNAACTGGGGATTTTCTATCNTGTCTTCAGTNNAAATTAACTCNNTTTTATCTCTGGGNATAGANAAAACCTCTGATTTTCCCTGAAGTGTTANCTTGGCATTATTNTATTCCAAAAGGATTCCCTCATAAGTTTTNCCTCCTGAAATTTTTATTTTAACATATTTACCAAGTTTCTTAGAAAAAAACTTCTCTCCAGAAAAAATATTTGAATTAATTCTCTGCCATCGTACAACAATCTCATCCTGTAATGTAAGAAATGGAGAATCAATAAATAACCTAGAGGGAAGCTGTTCATACTCTATAGTACTGACACCTGCGGGGACATTAGGCCAGCTTACCGGTTGTTTTACAAGGGCAAACCCGTCTTTATATAAAGTCATGATTGCTTGGTCAGCTTGTCCAAGCAAAAGAGAAAACATTAATAGATACACACTCTTTCTCATTGCAATATCTCCAAATTTATGGTCAACATTTTAAGCTCGTTATTCATTTCTACCAATTTTTTTTCCTCTCTTTCTATTACTCCTTTAGGTGCACGACTTAAAAAATCTCTTTTTGATAACTTTTCCTGTATATTGGATATATAGACCTTAAGATCTGCTTCCCTTTTCTCCAATCTTTCCTGTTCCAAGGCAACATCTATTAATCCCTCAAGGGGGAGAAAAATTTCCATATCCCTTATAACTGCCACAGCAGAATGCGGGGGTTTATCTAAAAACTCTCCAACTGAAATTTCTCTGATCCCACATAAACTTTTTATTACATCACCATATTTTTCAAGAATAAATTTTGAGTCCCCATGCATCCGAACCACCATATCAGCTTTTTTACCCGGAGGAACATTCATTTGGCCTCGTATAGTTCGTACAGCAATAATAATATCCTGAAGAAACCCCATTGTCTTTTCAGCTTTACTGTCTACCAGTTCCGGATGGTAGTCTGGCCAAGGTGAAACAATGAGCTCTAAATCTTTTTCGGCTTTAAATTGGTTCCAAAGTTCTTCCGTAATAAACGGAGCATATGGATGTAAAAGTGCCAAAATTGTTTTTAAAACATGAACGATAACTCGCCGAACAATATCTCCTTTTTGAGAATCCTTCTCACGAAGGTGTATTTTAGAAATTTCAATGTACCAGTCACAAAAATCATTCCATGTAAAATCATAAAGCACTTTTGCCGCTTCATTAAAATGGAATCTTTCCAATTGACGGTTATAGGCTTGAATGGACTTCTGCGTTTTGCTCAATATCCATTGTTCTGGCAGATCTAATTTTTCTTTTTCAAAATTAATGTCCAGAATCTGGCCATCCTTCGTATTCATGAGTACAAAACGGGAGGCGTTCCACAATTTGTTCATAAAATTACGTCCTACCTCAAGTCTGTTTGATGAAAACAAAACATCCAAACCTTGTGGCGACATGAGCATAGTCCCAAAACGAACGGCATCAGTGCCATATTCATTAAAAAGTTCAAATGGGTCTGGTGAATTACCCAATGATTTGCTGAATTTTTGTCCGGTTTCATCTCTGAGGATTGAGGTGAAATACACATCTTTAAATGGCAGATCGCTTTTGAATTCATAACCAGCAATGATCATTCGTGCTACCCAAAAGAAAATAATATCCGGCCCTGTCACTAGAACATCTGTGGGATAAAAATAATCCAGATCGGCACTTTCTTCTGGCCAATCGTGAACCGCCAAAGGCCATAACCACGAACTGGCCCATGTATCCAACACATCTGGTTCTCTATACCAATTATCAGGATCATCTGGTTCTTCAATAGACACATGCATTTTTTGTGGGTCTTCCTTATGATACCAAACCGGTATTTGATGTCCCCACCATAATTGACGGCTGATGCACCAATCTTTGATATTTTCCATCCAATGCTTATAGGTCTTAACCCAATATTCTGGGTGAAATTTGATTTTTCCTTCAGCCACTGCCTTCAACGCCGGCTTGACCAGTTCATCCATTTTCATGAACCATTGTTCAGACATATAAAATTCAATAGGCACTTGCCCGCGCTCCGAATAGCCCACTTTATGAACATAATCTTCGGTCTTGACTAGAAAACCCTGTTCTTCAAGGTCTTTAACAACCGCTTTTCTGGCATCATCACGAGATAAGTTCTGGTATACATCAGGGGCATTTTCATTGATAGATGCATCTTCATTCATGATATTCACCAATTCAAGACCATGGCGTTCACTCATAGAAAAATCATTGGGATCGTGAGCCGGGGTAACTTTAACACAGCCGGTTCCAAATTCTGGGTCTACATGGTTATCAGCTATTACAGGTAACTCCCGTCCCACCAATGGTAAAATCACCGTTTTGCCTACTAAATGCGAATAGCGCTCATCTTTTGGGTGTACTGCTACTGCAGTATCACCAAGCATGGTTTCCGGTCTTGTCGTAGCCACAACCACAAATTCGTCACTGTCTTTAAACGGATATTTAAAGTGCCAGAGATGTCCGTTGACCTCCTGATGATTTACCTCTTCATGGCTAATCGCTGATTTGGAAACAGGACACCAGTTCACAAGCCGGTGACCCTTATAGATAAATCCTTTTTCATATAATTTTACAAAAGCTGACAACACAGCTTTAGTATAGTCCCCATCCATGGTAAACCGTTCCCGCTCCCAGTCACAGGAACAACCCAGTTTTTTCAACTGTTGGATAATAATACCACCATATTCCCTCTTCCATTCCCAAGCATGTTTTAAAAACTCATCTCTGGAAAGACTGTGCTTATCGATACCTTGCTCTTTAAGCATCTCAACTACTTTCCGCTCAGTCGCGATAGAGGCATGATCTGTTCCGGGAATCCAGCAAACTTCTTTCCCTTCCATCCGAGCCTTACGAATAAGGACATCCTGAATCGTGTTATTCAAAACATGCCCCATAGTAAGCATGCCAGTTACATTGGGTGGGGGAATTACTATAGTGAAAGGTGTTTTTTGGGAATTAGGTTTGCCGTGAAAATAATTTTTTTCCCCCCAAATCTGATACCAATAATCCTCAACCTCAGCAGGTTTAAACACTTTATCCATCTAGAATCTTCACCACTGCCAGTTCTGGAATAGATGTTGCTTTCTTTTTATCGTTCCAATACCAATGAGAAAGCAGTGGTTAACTTTAGGACATTGTTATTGGCATTTACAAGGCGTATACATAAGACCCTACAAAGGGCTAACATAACTTTATATCCAGTATCGGGGTAGGTATCACAAATCCGAAGGAAATCGTCCTTCATAATTTTGAGTAAATGACAATCCGTCAGTGCTTTTACATTTGCAGTTCGTAGGTCATTTTCATTGAACAGAGACATCTCGCCAAAAAGAGGCGGGGGCAATTGGTCACTGCTGAATTTTGTGAGTGCCTTTTCGCGATGATCTTTCCCCTGTCGGTCCAAATTCAATGTTAATGCTTGGCTAACTTCAACTTTTCCATCCACTAACATATATATTGAATCTCCAACTTCACCTTCCTTAATAAATATGTTCCCTTCTGATATTCGTACTTCTTCTGTTATGTCAAAGAAATATTTTGCTTCCTCATCAGTAATATTCTGAAAAACTGAAAAACTTTTCAACTGTTTAATATCCATATTATCCTCAAGAAATCACGACGGCTTGTTCACCGTCACCAATTAAATATTCTTCATGCGGATTTATTACTGTGCTAACCTTTTCCGCCTCTTGGAGAGATATCCCTCCCTCCTTTAATTTGTGTTCAATAAATGCATCTAGAGATGAGGAATCCGCTGATAAGATTGAATTAATTCCAAGGTTTTCCTCTACGGAGAATACACCCACTAGTATCACGCCATTCTCATTACGAAAATGGTCGGATAAAGCTGAAAAAGGTCTCCCGATGAAATCTTCAGGAATTTCCCGACATACAAACCTTGATGAAGCTGTTTCATCCAATAAGTGTGATACAGTCTGGGGCACCCCTGTTTCAATTACATGTGAAGCTATCATATATGCCCCAAAGTCATCGCTCACTACAACCTCGTCAACATTTGTCCGTTTCATGTGGGTAAGGTTCTCCTTATCCATTAGATAAGCCACAACACGAATATTCGGGTCAATGCTTTTTATAGTCATCGTAGCAAAAATGGTTTTTTCATCGGGACTGCTCAACGTTGAATCTGTCTCATTTGGAATTACGACCACCGTTTGTGAATCCCTGACACTGGCTTTTTCAAGAATGTTTTCTCTTGTAAAATCACCCGACACAAAATGGAGGTTGAGTTGTCGGAACCGGGACTTTAACGCAGTGATATTTTCTTCGCTCAAATCATTTATCAACACAATCTCTTTCTCTCCATGGGCTAAATTATCAATGGTTCGTATAATCTTTCTCCCATTTCTATTCCAACCACATAAAACCACATGATTTGTTAAATCGATTTTTTCCAAACCTTTACCCTCCCGAATTTTCTTTGCTACAAATATAGACGAAATCGTTGCTGTCAATAGTGAAATCAGAGATATCCCGCCAAACATTACAACTATAGAAAATAACCTTCCACCAGTTGTTGTAGGTGCAAAATCACCATATCCTACTGTAGTCATGGTGACGATTGCCCACCAAAAAGGATTCTCCCCTTTAGTAATATCTCCAGTTTCCAACAGTTTTAATACTATTCCACCAAAAACCATTATAATAAGAATACCAATACCAACTTGAAAAAAACTGTTGCGAAGTAATGTTCTAAACCACAGTTGCATAAGCTGAAGTTAAGGTTTTCATATGAAAAATTATATGAGAGAAATTGGAAAGATTAAAAATATTAATTCGATACAAAAATGCTATTTTTCAAACAATGTCACCATTTCAATATGAGGAGTGTGGGGAAACATATCCACCATAATAGAACGACGAATTGTATATCCGTTTTCCGTTAATATCCTTGAATCTCGTGCCTGTGTCGTTGGGTTACAAGAAACATAAACAATCTTATCAGCTTCAAGCTTTGGTAAATAATGAGTCAAATGAGGATGCATACCTGCTCTTGGAGGATCTACGATTACTACATTTGGTTTTGGAACTTTTTTTGGTAGTTGGCCTTTTTTAAAGTATGTATCCAGGTTGGCCTTGAAAAACCAAACATTAGAAACACCATTTTTTTCTGCATTTTTTTCTGCATCCTCCAAAGAAGATCGGATTACTTCAAATCCATAAACCTTTTTCGCATGGGGAGCTAAATACAAAGAAATAGAACCAATACCACAATATAAATCATAGACAATTTCTTCGCCGGAAAGTCGGGCAGCTTCAACAATTTGTTCATAGAGATTTTCTCCCTGAATGGTATTGGTTTGAAAAAATGAATTGGCAGAAATATCAATGGTGAAATTACCTATGTTCTCTTTAACAGTTGGCTGGCCATAGAGTAAAATTTCATATTCACCAAAAGCAGAGTCAGCTTTTCGTGTATTCACATTGTTTACCATGGATGTGATTTCAGAAATATCATTCAGGAGTCCATCTACCAAGGGGGAAAGTTTATCCATATCTTCATAGGCAGTTACAATATTCACCATCACCTGATGAGTTCGCACACCAAAACGCAACATAAGATGACGTAAAAACCCGCTATGTGTTTTAGGATCAAAAGGGGCCAATTCTGGATGGACGCGGCATATCTTCTGAGCCTTATTCAGAATACGGTTTCCAATTTCAGGTTGAATGTGGCATTCCTTAATATTTAGAATTTTATCAAATCGACCGGGGATATGAAGTCCCAAAGCAATAGATTTTTGAGTATCTTCGGGTTCATCAGACAACAACCAGCGATTGGGTGAAAAGGTAAATTCCATTTTATTCCTGTAATGATACACATTTTCTGCCGGGATCACTTCGTCAAGTTCAAATTTAGGATATCTTCCAAGACGGCGAAAAATATCTTCAACCTGATGGGCTTTTTGATTCAGTTGTTCTTTATATATTAAATTTTGAGTTTTGCATCCACCACATACACCAAAATGCGTGCAAGGTGGTTGCACTGCATTAGGAGAATCTTCTAACACTTCAATAACACGTGCTTCAGCATACCCCTGCTTTTTCCGATAGACTAATGTTTTTACTGTTTGTCCGGGGATTGCATTCTTTACAAAAACAACAAAATCATTATATCGTGCAAGCCCCCGACCTCCGAAAGCCAGCGACTCAATTTTGAGTGTAAGCTCTGCACCTTTTTTAACAAAGTTAGAATCTGGCATTGAATAGTTTAGTAAATATCAGGAAAAGGTTACATCCCGACGGGATGCCAAGTTGTCTTCATTTCCTGGGTTTCTAATATATAATACGGCCCCTGAGATGTTTTTTTAGACCAACCCTCATTTTTGTAAATAACAGCACGTTTTACATTAAGGGCGGCATTTTCTTCCACCATTTTGATTTCCTGAAGATTCTTTCCACAATAAATCATGGAGTTTACATCCATATGCGATGAAAAATGTTCAAGCAATTCAGTCCGTAAACCTGTGAGAATATTCACCACACCATCGGGAACATCGGAAGAATGCAAAATCTCCGCAAAGGAGATAGAACAAAGAGGCCGTGATTGAGAAGCTAAAATCACACAGGTATTTCCACCTGCAATTACGGGTACAAGCACAGAGACAAACCCCAACAAAGAGGATTCTTCAGGTGCACAGACAGCCACAACACCAGTGGCCTCCGGAACCGTAAAATTAAAATAGGGCATGGAGACTGGGTTTACCCGGCTGAATACCTGCTGATATTTATCCGCCCATCCAGCATAGTAAATAAATCTGTCTATGGTTTGTGTAATCTCTTTCTCTGCAGCTCTTTTAGTTAAACCTTGAAGTATCAGTTCGCCAATGAATTGGTCACGACGCCCTTCAAGTATCTCGCCAATTCGATATAAAATCTGACCCCGGTTATAAGCAGTTCGGCTGGACCAGCTCTCAAAAGCCTTTCTAGCTGCCACAACTGCATTTCGGAAATCCTTCCTGGATCCACGACACATGTTCATGATTGCAGTTTTTTTCTCATCAATCCATTTATAGTATCTCCCAGATTCCGTTCTGGGGAATTTCCCATTTATATACATTTTATACGTTTTACGAATGCCTAATCGTTTGCTCATTTTTCAACTCCCCCTTTAGACCAATTTAACATATGAATGGAGTCCTTCAACACCACCTTCTCTACCCATGCCACTTTCCTTATATCCACCAAAAGGAGACCCTGGATCAAATTTATTAAACGTATTTGCCCAAATAACTCCTGCCCGAATTTCTCTTGTTACTTTGAATAGTTTTGAACCCTTATCTGTCCACACACCGCCAGAGAGACCAAAAGGGGTATTATTTGCTTTTGTAACTGCTTCATCCACTGTACGGAAAGTTTGAATAGCCAATATAGGTCCGAAAATTTCTTCCTGAACAATACGATGGGATTGGGAAACATCAGTAAAAAGAGTGGGAGCATGCCAAAAACCCTTCCTCGGCAGCTTACAAGATGGTTGGTAAATCAATCCCCCTTCTTTTTTGCCGATATCCACATATCTACATATTTTTTCCAGCTGCATCCTGGAATTAATCGCACCAATATCTGTATTTTTATCTAGCGGATCTCCAATCACTAAAGTTTCCATCCTATCTTTCAGTTTACTAAGGACTTCCATTGCCACACTTTCCTGCACATAGAGCCGGGAACCGGCACAGCATACATGCCCTTGATTAAAAAAGATAGCATTGATAATACCTTCTACAGCTTGGTCTAAAGCCGCATCCTCAAAAATAATATTGGCTGCTTTTCCGCCCAGTTCAAGAGTGTACTTTTTCCCAGACCCCGCCACTGCTTTCATAATATATTTCCCGACCTCAGTGGATCCAGTAAATGCCACTTTATTCACACGAGGATTCTGCACCAGCAGTTGACCTGTTTTACTGCCCCCGGTTATAATATTCACAACACCCGGAGGTAAATCTGCCTCTCGAATTACCTCTGCAAGTTTCAATGCAGTGAGAGGTGTGGTTTCTGCCGGTTTCAAAACTACCGTATTACCTGTAGCTAGGGCTGGCGCAATTTTCCATGCTGCCATCAACAAAGGAAAATTCCAGGGAATTATTTGCCCGACAACTCCCAACGATTTTGTGCTGCGGCCTGGAAAAGCATAATCCAGCTTATCTGCCCAACCTGCATAATAAAAAAAATGCGCTGCTGCCAGCGGAACATCCACATCCCGGGACTCCCTGATTGGCTTACCTCCATCCATAGATTCAATCACTGCAAACTCCCGCGCCCGTTCCTGAATTAAACGTGCAATACGAAAAATATATTTCCCCCGTTCAGAGGGATTCATTTTTGACCACACTTTTTCATAGGATTGCTGAGCTGCCTTAACAGCCTTATCCACATCTTTCTCATTGGCTTCCGAAACTTCAGAAAGTTTCTCCTCATTGGCAGGATTAATTGTATCAAAATAATTGCCCCCTTTTGATGAGGTAAAGTTTCCGTCAATGAATAATCCATACCGATCTTTCAGCTCTATGTGATCTGTGCTTTCAGGCGCAGGACTGTATGACCAGTTCGTATCAAACTTTAATATCTTTGTTTTATTCATTTGTTTTATTCTCTAATCAATAGAATAATAATTGATTGATTGATAAACACCTGTCGACTGTTTGACAATTTGCATCAAAACATCATTCGCCAAAGAACTGGCTCCAAACCGAAATCTGTCTGCAGTTATCCATCCCTCCCCAAGAGTTTCCCTCACCATAACCAGATATTGGATGGCAAGTTTCGCAGTACTGATTCCCCCCGCTGGTTTCATCCCGACCATTCTTCCTGTCCTTTTATAATAATCCCGAATGGCTTCCAGCATGACTAGTACCACAGACGGTGTGGCAGCTGGCTTTACTTTTCCTGTTGATGTTTTGATAAAATCTGCTCCCGCTTCCATAACCAAATCACTTGCCTTTCTCACATTGTCCATTGTAACCAATTCTCCCGTTTCCAAAATTACTTTTAGATGAGCTGAACCACATGTTTTTTTTACCTTAGCTACCTCATCAAAAACATAAGAATAATCTCCTTGTAAAAATCGTCCCCTGGAAATTACCATGTCCACTTCATTGGCACCTGCACCTACAACGGATTTTACTTCTTCAAGCTTCGTTTCTAAGGTGGTCATTCCACTGGGAAATGCCGTGGCAACAGATGCTATGTTAATTGAACTTCCTTTCAATGCTTTTTTAGCTACTTTCACCATGCTAGGATATACACATACTGCAGCAACCTGGGGAAGTTTTGGAAACTGGTCGTGCAGATGAACCGCCTTGTAACAGAGCTGCTTTACTTTTCCCGGAGAATCCTTACCTTCAAGGGTAGTCAGGTCAATCATGCTTAAAACCAATTTCAAAGCCTTAATTTTAGATTCTTTTTTTATACTTCGGGAAAATAATCGGGAGGCTCTCTCTCCTACACCTACCTGATCAATTGGGTGGACTTGAGGATGGTAGTTCATTATAACATGTCTTCCGTTTACTGTTCTTGTTACAGTATAGATTTTACACTTTCTACAAGGTTTAGGGCTTCAGAATTATTAGGCGCTTCAGCATAGATACGTAAAATGGGTTCTGTGTTGGATTTCCGCAAGTGAACCCAGCGATCATCCCAGGTAAATTTCAACCCATCCTTGTCATTCGTTTCAACATCACTGTATTTCTCCCTCACATTTTTTAGAACGGATTCTACATCCATATCGTCCAAGTTTATTTTATCTTTAACTATTTTAAACTGAGGCAACGCCGAATAAATCTCACTCAAAGGTTTTTTATTCTGTGCCATCCGATTCAAGACCATAGTAACCCCAACAAGGGAATCCCGTCCCAGGTGTGCTTCTTTCAGGATTACACCGCCGTTCCCTTCTCCTCCAAATTTGGCTTTCAATTCAATCATCTTTTCTACAACATTGATTTCTCCCACAGGAGTTCTTTCCACCCTGCATTTGTACTTTTCTGCTGTTTTTTCCAATGCCATGCTGGTTGAAAGATTCACAACAAATGTTTCGGATGTACCCATTTTTTTCATATATCCTTCTGCAGCCAGCACCAATGTATATTCCTCTCCCAATGGCACACCCTTCTCAGAAACAACAGCCAGGCGGTCGGCGTCTGGGTCCACAGCAAAACCTACATCCGCACTGTTGGCGATAACGGATTGACAGAGGTCAGTTAGATTTTCTGGTAAGGGTTCCGTTCCCCGGGTAAATTCACCGGAAGGTTCACAGTTTAAAGGCACCACATCACAACCAAGTGCCTCTAACATAGCCGGCAAGGCTACCGAACCGGCCCCGTTTACTGCATCTATTACAACCTTAAATTTGCGACGACGAATTCTATTTATATTAATACAGTTCAAACTAACAGTATGGATTATATGTTTTTGAATTGAATTTTTATCTTTCCAATACATTCCGTTTGCTTGGGATGGCTCCTTTTTCAAATGATCATCTACAAAGGAAAACAGCTCTTCACATTCCTTAGGATACAAAAAGATACCGTCTTCACGGACAAATTTCAAACCATTCCATTCAATTGGATTGTGGCTTGCTGTCACTATAATTCCCCCGGCAGAATCTGTCTTGCCAACTAAAAATTGGATGGTGGGAGTTGGAACAATGCCACAATCAATTACATCTCTTCCCAATTGAATTAACTTGTCAACAATTCCCATGATTATTTCATGCCCTGATGGACGGCTATCACGTCCAACAATAATCACTCCATTTGGTTGAAGGAAGTGTACCGCTTCTGCATATCGTCTTGCTTTTCGGGGAGTTAAATGGGTTCCAACTAGACCCCGTACACCTGATATATTCTGAATCAGCATTGTNTATACATTTNAATAATAAANAGATAAAAATAAAAAAGGTTCGGTANNTNTACCGAACCTTTNACATGGCTTATCAAATANATATCTAATAAGAANNATANCTNGCAAATCTTGCCAGTCTTCTCATGGTTTTTTTCCGTTCTACCCTTTTTTCATCACTTGGTTTTACATAGTAAGCTTTTCGCCTGACTTCTCTCAATATTCCTGCCCGTTCCCACTTTTTTTTAAATCGCCGTAAGGCTCGCTCTAGCTGTTCTCCATCACGCACTTTAACTTCTACCAATTTATTGCCTCCTTCATATAGATTATCCTAAATAGGTTCTCAAGGTTTTACTCCGTGAACGATGGCGCAATCTCCTGATTGCCTTTTCCTTGATTTGTCGTACCCGTTCCCGGGTCAAACTAAATTCTTCACCAATCTCATTCAGGGTCAAAGCGTAATCCCGATCAATACCAAAGTACATTTTGATCACATCTCTTTCTCTTTCTTTTAATGTATTTAGCGAATGACGAATTTCATCTTTCAATGAATCACTCATGAGCGGAGTGTCTGGTGGTATTTGCTTATCATCCTCAATGACATCAATGAGTGCGTTTTTTTCTCCATCCTTAAAGGGCGCGTTTAAAGAATGGTGTCTCCGTGAGATTCGCATTGCATCAAGGACATCACCAGAGGACATTTCTAATTGACGTCCAAGTTCATCTTCATTCGGAGTTCTTTCTACCTCTGCTTCTAGTTTTTCAGCTCTTTTCGTAATTTTACTAATTGTTCCTACCCTGTTTAATGGAAGACGTACAATCCTGGAATGCTCAGCCAAAGCCTGAAGAATGGATTGCCGAATCCACCAAACTGCATAAGATATGAATTTAAATCCCCGAGTTTCATCAAACCGGCCTGCAGCTTTTATCAACCCAAGATTGCCTTCATTAATCAGGTCTGTTAGAGGAAGTCCTTGCCCTTGATAATCTTTTGCTACTGAGACAACAAACCTTAGATTCGCTTCTGTTAATTTTTTCAATGCCGGATAGTTTCCCTTTTTAATTAATTGAGCACATACAATCTCTTCCTCCGGCTTAAGAGGTTCATACTTACCAATTTCTTCTAAATAACGACTTAAACTGCGGTTTGATTCGTTGATAGCTCTTCCAGTCTTGGCCATAAAGATTCCCTGTTTTTATTTCAAGAATATCCTATAAGTATACAAAATTCTAGACAAGAATCCAAGCTTTGTCATTTATCTGTTTTGAAGAAGTTTTACAAACTCCTGAATCAGTAAAGTTTCTGGTCTTCTTCTAAAATCAATTTCTTCTTGAATCTTTAAATGAAAATTGAATTCTTTTAGAGAATTTCTGAGCATTTTCCGTCTTTGAGAGAATGCCGACCGTACAATTTTTTCAAATTGTTTAAACTGGTTATCTCGAATTAATGGTTTCGGTTTTTTTACTAAACGAATAATGGATGATTCAACTTTTGGTATTGGAATAAATACATTCGGAGAAATATTAAAACAAATTTTTACATCCATAAATGCTCCAATCATTACAGTGAGACGACTATATGCTTTTGTCCCCACTTTCCCCGTCAGTCGTTCCGCCATTTCTTTCTGTACCATCAAATATGCATCTGACCAGTGGTTCCGTTGCTTAATTAGCCAGAACAATATCGGGGAAGTAATATTGTACGGAATATTCCCGATAATTCTTACAGGCAATGCAAGGGGAAGTGAATACAAGTCCAGTAAAAGAATATCCTTATGAAGAAAATGACAAGACTGTAAATGTCTCAAAGATCGTAAATGAGCTACAAGATCCGGATCAATTTCCACCGCTGCCATTTGGCCCACGGCGGGTAACATCAACTCCGTCAGAGCGCCCTCACCGGGGCCTATTTCAAGAATCCTGTCTTCGCTTTTAAGATTTAAGGTAATTACAATTTTCCCAAGTAAATTCTTGTCCACCAGAAAATTCTGTCCCCATTTCTTTTTTGCATACCGTACCAAAATAATCTATCCTTTTTTAATAAAAATAAACAGGTTTCGGCTCATACCTTTATGGGATAATTCTCTTTAAGAAAGTTTTGATTTTAGACCAAAAAGACATTTTGCATTTTCACTGGTTTGGGAAGCCACTGTCTCAATTGATATCCCCTGGATTTCCGCTAGTGTTTCCGCTACAAAACGAGTCCGTCCTGGTTCATTTGGTTTTCCACGAAAAGGGACGGGACTGAGATAAGGTGAATCTGTTTCAACCATCAATCTTTCAAGGGGAAGCTGTTTTGCCACCCCAGGCAAATTGCTGTTTTTAAAAGTCAGGTTACCGGCAAATGAGATATAATATCCCAGTTTTAAAAACAAATTAGCTATCGCCAAATCACCAGAGAAACAATGGGCAACCCCATTCATGCCTGGATAGCCTGAAAGGATTCTGACCACATCATCGTCTGCTTCACGGTTGTGAAAAATAACCGGCTTTTTCATTTCTTGTGCCAATTCCACTTGTTCTCGAAACACCTTAACTTGAATCGTTGGTTCAGAAATATTTCGAAAGAAATCCAATCCCATTTCACCGCAGGCAACTACTTTAGGATGTTCTAATAATTCCTCCAGTCCTCGCAAATACCCATCTTTCACATTCTTTGTATCATGGGGATGGACACCGGCTGAAGCATAAACAGGTTCATATTTTTCGGCAAGCTCCAAACTTTCCCTGGAATCTTCCAGGTTTGTTCCCACACAAATAAAGCGAGTAACACCAAGTTCATTGGCTCTTTCAAGAACTCCCGGAAGATCATTCTTTAGGTCATCATAAAAAAGATGGCAGTGTGTATCAATTAACAAGGTTGGCCTTCACTGTATATATAATAAAAAAAACTATTAAGTGGTGATTACTTTAAAACTTCCCAATTGATTGGGGTTGCCTTTATTAAACATATCAATTAAGCCTAACCTTTTCCCCCTTGTCCTTCTTTTTATCCAATACCCTAAGTATTCACTTCAATTCTTGGGAACAGCGGTGGATGTTCTTTCAGTTCACTCCCTGGTTTAAGCTGTCCCCACGCTAAGCTTGTATGTTCAGCATTTAGAGTTTCCAGTACAATCAATGTCCGGTTGGGCATAACCGGCTGCAATAATAACGCCCCCAGTCGCATTGCTTCTGCTGCAGTAATCAACACTCTTCCTGCTGCTGATTTATCCTCTTTTACTCGTTTCCAAGGCACCTGCTGTTCCATGTACCGATTTACACTGCGGATAAACTGCATTGTCTCTTCGATAGATTCATTGATCCGCATGTTATGAATCAGTTTGTTCACTTTTTCAATAGTACCTTCCGCTTGTTTTTTCATCTCATTCTCAGCAGATGTTGGTTCTCCCCACTCAGGCATTTTTCCATCAAAGTTTTTTTGGATTAACCGGCTCACACGGCTCAGCAAATTCCCAAAATCGTTGGCAAGATCGCTGTTATATCGTTTAGTGAAGGATTCCATAGTAAAATTAGAATCCTGCCCCAGCACCATTTCACGCATGAGGTAATACCGCACCGGATCTACGCCATACTCATCTATGAGCTCCATAGGATCCACCACATTTCCCATAGATTTACTCATTTTCGATTTTTCCATTAGCCACCAGCCATGTGCAAAGATGGTTTTCGGTAGAGGAATACCGGCGGACATAAGCATCGTGGGCCAGTATACGGCATGGGTCATTAAAATATCTTTACCAATAAGATGAACTGCCTGGGACCACCATTTTTCAAAGACTTCCGGGTCACTACCGTAGCCGGGGCTGGTAACATAATTTAGGAGTGCATCGAACCAAACGTACGTCACATAATCATGATCAAAAGGTAGTTCTATCCCCCAGTTCAGTCGGTTTTTTGGGCGTGATATACAAAGATCTTCCAATGGTTGACTCAGAAATCCAAGAATCTCATTTTTTCGATGCTGTGGTTGAATAAACTCCAGATTTTTATTAATATAATCAATGAGTTCCTTCTGGTACTTGCTCATTTTGAAAAAGTAATTTTTCTCCGTTATATATTCCAGTTCTTTTTTATGTTGAGGGCATTTCTCGTCTTCCAGCTCCTTTTCCGTATAAAACCGTTCACAACCAATACAATAGCTGCCACCGTACTCATCCATGTAAATATCCCCAGCATCCTTTACCGCATTCAAAACAGCTTTTACCACTTTTTCATGGCGAAGTTCAGTAGTACGAATGAAATCATCGTATTGAATATGCAGTTTCTCCCACAGATGTTTCCATTTCGGAGCCATTTCATCACAATGTTGCTGTGGATCAATTCCCCGCTCTTCCGCTACCTGCTGCACCTTTTGTCCATGTTCATCAAGACCCGTGAGGAAAAACACCTCCTGTCCCATAGAGCGGTGATATCTGGATAATACATCCGCTAAAATAGTTGTATATGAATGCCCAATATGAGGTTCATCATTCGCATAATAAATTGGAGTCGTAATGTAAAAAGTGTTCTCAGCCATATAACCTGCCTTCATTCATTTCTCGATGTAATTTGATCAATAAATTAGTCAATGCTATGGATGTATTCAAATTTCGAGTCATTCCAGTCAGTATTTCTTCCAGATATGTATCAATTCGAAGAAAGTCAATTTCCCGAAGTTTTTGAACCAGCGATAGGGATCCTTCATCCAACCCTACTAAAGATACATCACTGGATAGACCTAATTTCCCCCTGTATGCGCTTCGGAGCCAAAGTTGAAGCAGGTGAAATTTAAATATGAACTCTTGGGGATCATTTAAAGCCAGCCGGGAATATTCATTGATAAATTGTCTCCAGTTTGAACCATTTTCTGTAAAAATTGATACAACCATATCCTTTATCATAACCAAAATATTTTCTGTAGATTTATCTAATAGAGAGTAGGTTCTATGCATATTGCCCTGAGAAATTTCTGTAACAACAGGAACCAGTTCAGAACTAATATCCATTTTTTCAAGGTACAGTGTCATAACTTCCGGATCTAGCGGGGGAAAATTAACCTGTTGGCAGCGGGATGAAAGTGTTGGCAAAAGTTGTTCTTTATAATCTGTCACTAAAATCAAAGTTGTATTATTAGGGGGCTCTTCTAAAATTTTCAAAAGTGCATTCCCTGCAGCACCTTGACCAATGGAAAGAAGATGGGCATCAAAAATCAAAACGGTTTTTCGACCCTGAATATGAGATTTTAAATAAAGTGTTTTTCTAAGGTCTCTAATGGAACTGATTAAAATTTGTTTTGCTTTTGGGAAAGCAATTTTAAAAAATGGATTCGTCGCTTTTTCTTGAATAGCCGCCTGAAATAATCCTACGTTTTCTCTGTCTTTTTTCAGTTGCCCCTTTCCACCAGTAACAGTACTTGCGCTACCAGGAAGAGGTACAATAAAAGTAAGATGCTCATGCTGAAGTGTCCCAAATCGTTTACAGGACCCGCATTCACCGCACGGGCCCTCAGGTTTCTTTTCGCAATTAAGTCCAGCGGAGAATGCTATTGCAATGCCTTCTTTTCCACAGCCGGAAGGACCAGAAAAAAGGTATGAACTTCCTACTCTTCCTGTGGCAATAATCCCCTGAAGTCTTTCCCAAGTTTTTGGCTGTAAAGATATGGAAGCAGAAATCATTTTTTCACCAGCCATTTTTCCGGATCCAGTTTTTGATTCTTTCCCCAAATTTCAAAATGAAGGGTGGCACCATTAATAGAGCCCGAATCTCCCATATAGGCGATTACATCTCCAGCCTGTACTTCACTATCTATACTGGTCTGAATATCAGACACATGACTGTACACTGTATAAAAATCTCCCCCATGGTCAATAATAATCATAGTGCCGTATCCGCGAATATAGGTGATGGTTGTAACCACTCCTCCTAAAACAGATCGAATAGGCGAACCCAGTTTTCCCTTAATATCAATCCCAAGGCTTTCTGTGACCGTTTTGAGTTCCGGATTCCGATGTTTGCCAAATTTAGTGACAACTTTCCCTTCCGCAGGCCAAGGGAGCAGGCCTTCAACTTCTGCAAAAGTTTTTGATTTTAATAATTCCTGTTGACGGCGAATGCGCTCCGCCCTCTCAAACCGGGCTTTATCCTCTAATATTTTCTTTCGGAGTATTTCTAATTCTTTTAATCCTACCTGCTTTTCCTCTATATAATGTGTCAGCTCCACCTTGTTTTCTTTTATTTTTTTAAGTTCTTTTTCCTTGGATCCCTTCTTCTTTTTCAACACGCCTTTCTGCCGTTTTCGTTCTTCTACAAGGACCTGGGATCTACGTAACGCTGATTTCTGTTTTGATTTTAAAGTGACTTTTTCCTGCAGTAACTCTGTAAGACCTTCCTTTTGTTTATTAATTTCCGCTAGCAGAGTCTTTAACCTATCCTGGATTTGTGATTCAATTTCGGAAATCAGAAATAAATAATGTGATCTGTAAACAGCCTGTCTCCAGGATGTAGAGCTTAATAATTTTTCCAGAATTGAGAGGGTTCCTCTTTTATAGGTATATACAGCACGGTTTGCATACCGATTTCGTACAAAGGATAATTCTTCCTCATTCTTTGCTATTTTTTCTTCCGTTTTTGTAATCTTAGTACGGATATTTTTTTCTTCTCTTTCATACCTGGTTATTGCCCTTCGTATTGACTGTATTTCTTTTTCAATTTCTGTTAGTAAGCGGTTAATAAGAAAAATTTCTTCTCCAAGAATTGTGACTTTCCTAGCAACAGTTTTTTCCTTTTTTTCTTCCTTTATTATCCTTTTTTTTGTGCGTTCAATCTCTTTTTTTATGGACTCAATCTTATTTTTTTGTGAATCCAATTCCTCATCAAAGTCCTGAGCGGAGGATTGACAATATCCTCCGAAAGATACAAAAAAAATGAAAACAGTGAATATTTGATAAATCTTCATCGTTCAAAATACCCCGTCTTAAAATGGTATACCAACTGTGTTTTAAGGGGTTACAGAAAATTCTTTTTTACATATTAAACTCACTTTAAATATATCCTAACCCTTTTCAATTTTAAAGAGAATAAACTCCAAGAATGATAATTGCAACACCGTATCTGCGCCTGATCCATACAGCCACAGTTGCATATCTTCCCCTTTTTTATTCGTTTTGTGGATAATTTCCATCGGTTCTCCCAAAATTTCCTGTACCTGGGGAATGGTCATGCCAATTTGAATGGTCGGACGTAAACTCACTTCTCTTTTTTCTCTCTCATCAGCCATACGTCTATCAATATCCTTTTGGATGCTGATTTCCTCTAACCTGATAACTTTTTCCTTTAAATCTTTTAATGTATTTTCATTATCTTCACCAAGATTACCTGTAATATTTTTTGCGTCCTCCAGTGATTTAATTACCAGCTGTATGGCAGCTATGTCTTCGGCTTGATTGGCCTGGTTTACCAGCATAGTGGCTATTTCGTATCGTAATAATTCTACCTCAATATTCATTTCCTGATCCTGCAGTAACGACTTTTCAAATAAATCTAATGCGTTCATAAAAAATCCGGACTGCATTGCTTTTTTACCCTCCGTAAGATATATTTTTGCTCTAAAATAAGGAATGGATTTGCGGGCTTCTTCAGAATAAGCAGCCGTTTTGACAATGATTGTTAGTGCAGAGTCATTTTGGCCTCTAACGATCATTCTTTCTGCATCGTACATATATTTTCTTGCAATTTGGCTGATTCGGTCATCTAATCCAGCAAGAAGATTTACATCCAAGGTTAATTTCCGGGCTTGGCGATATTTTTCTAATGCCTTTCCTGTCAAATGACGTTCATCAAAATTCATTCCCGCCCTTGCCAGTTGAATAGGAATCTTCTTCCTGCACTCTTCAATATATTTCTCTGCTCTATATAGATTAGAGTGAAGCGGATATCGAATGATAAACTCTTCCAGGTTCTCTTTTGCAGAAATAAAATCCCTATGATAGTAATATTCCTTCCCAATATCTCCGACTGTTTTCTTTCCTCCTTTGGAAACAGACAAAGTAAAAAATAAACCGTAATTTGCAAGATCGAACCTGGAAATAGGAGTTAAATCGTCTGGATCGGAAATCCGGTCTATTTTTGTATAACTGTGCTTGAAATCAGCTCCTAATAAATATTGATTTTCAGATCCTGGATTCAGGGCATACCGAAAACCAATGCTGAATGAGGTAGAGGGGCCCCAACCATTTGGGCTTTTATCATATGATTCCGCACTCTGATAAAATGTCCCCGTTGCCAATCCATATGTATATCGCAAATGAATCAACCAGGAATCATACCACTGTATATTCATAGAATTACTTATGCCTAATTCCAATAGAAGGGGAGAAAAAAATTTGTCACCTACTCCCCAAGATACTCGTTTCTCCCCCCAAGATGTATCAGGAATTGCTTCCGGGGAAAATATTGATGAATACTTAAAATTCAATCCTGTATGAATATCGGCCCAGCTTGTCTTTAACAAAAAATAACTCAAATTTGTTTTCAGAACATCCAACTCCAACTGATGGCCAACTCTCGCATTCCACAATCCGCCATCAAACTCCTCTACGCTTGGATCTTCGTATTCTATCCAACCACTTTTCATTTGGTCAAACGTACTGCCACCTCCATTAAAACCTAAACCATAACGAACTTCAAGGGGAATAAGTGGGATTTCCTCATAAAATTCCCGGGGATGGAAAATACGATTTGTCCAATATCCCTGTTCATATTTAAGCTCTTCATATTGATCAACCGGTACAAAATTCCTTGGGGCAGTAACAACAGAGTCAGTTTTGGTGTCTTTACCATAAATCACAACAACCACAACAAAAAATAAACCTAGGAATGAAAATTTTCTTGATATCATCATTTCTCAAAATACCCGATTTCAGATGTATTGAACAAGAGAAAGAGGTCATTCAACAATTGTTTAACAAATCATCATTTATCACTAACTTCCTTGTTGTTTTTTTACAGGGAACATTCTTGTCCCTCATCCATAAAAATGAACGCTTTCTTGAATATGAACAGACCAAAATTACACCATACTCTATTATTGTGTTATGTTAGGATAATGATCGTCCTCCTGCCTATCCTTAGTAGTATTGCAGCACAGGGATTTACAGTAGCACGGATTCAGTACAGCGGCGGTGGTGATTGGTACAGCGATCCAAGCAGCTTGCCCAATCTTTTGAACTATCTTTCTTCCAGGACATTCATTAAGTCAGTCCAAGAGGAGGTTCGTATCAAATTAACAGATAAGGAATTAACCAGTTATCCTTACCTTTATATGACAGGACATGGAAATGTCCGGTTCAGCGAAGAAGAAATTATTATTTTACGGGAATTTCTACTCAGGGGGTCATTTCTACATGCTGATGATAATTACGGGATGGATAAATCCTTTCGTCGGGAAATGAAACGTGTTTTCCCAAACAAAGATTTTGTTGAATTACCTTATGACCATCCTCTTTTTCACTCCTACTATGATTTCAAAAACGGTCTTCCGAAAGTACACGAACATGATGGAAAAGACCCCCAGGCTTTTGGACTGTTCAATGAAGATCGACTGATGGTGTTGTATACCTATGAATGTGACCTTGGTGATGGTTGGGAAGACGAGGAGGTGCACAAAGATCCCGCGGACATCCGTGAGAAAGCTTTACAAATGGGTGTAAACATCATTTACTTTGCTCTTACACAATGATCCATTATATAATTACTTGAATTTATTTTATTGATATGACAAACTCTCAGATATCTATAGCTCGTGTTTTAAGGCATATTCGAACTGTTAAAATCAAAAATGATCTTTATCTCTTAGGATGGATACTCTATGCTTCTATCCTCAGTTTATTTCTTTTTGGGATATGCATTGAATCTGTATTCTATTTACCAGCAAACATCCGTTTAGGAACATGGAATGCCTTGCTCGTAGTTGCTTCTCTCTGTATCATCTTTATTATCATCATTCTTTTTCGAATATTCCAAAACAAAATATACCGTTTTCGTTTATCGACTATTGCCCGAAACGCAGGGGTTCTTTCATTTCCCAAAAAGGATACAGTTGTTAACGCTTTGCAATTGGAGCGTAGCCTGGCTCAAAGCACGTCTCAAGATCTCAGCCAGTCTTTCATACAGGAGGTCTTTCACAAGTTAACAATGTTAAAGTTAAAAGATCTTTTTCCAAAAAACGCAGTCTGGAGCGGGAAAAAAATAACACTCACTCTCTTAATTCTAGTGGCATTATCCATCTCAATTTTCTGGAATCATAGCTCTGGTGCTGTTTATCGCTGGATACATCCCAGAACTAAATTTTCTGTACCAAAACCATTTGTTCTTGAAAGTGTCACAAAAGATATCCGCATCTTAGGAGGTGAATCTGTTTCTTTATCCATTAAGGCAACCTCCGTTCTACCGGATACCGTTTTCCTGAGCCTTACTCCTCTGGTCAGTAAAAACATGGATTCAACTCAAACATCATCACTGCTGGTCAAATCATCGCCTGATTCAAGCAAACTCTATACATTTGTTATAAACGATATCTATCATGATTACTCTTATCAGGCATTTGCTCCCGCCGATCACTTCTGGCAAACATGGAAAAAGGTTTCTTCCAATAAATACCGAATCCTTGTAACTGATAGGCCGACAATGGAAGATTTCTCTATCACAGTCATTCCACCAAAATATTCGCAGTTAAAACCACAAATACAAGCAGGAAATCAGGCAAATGTCCGTGGATTGAAAGGATCAACTATATCAATAAAACTTTCAAGCAACAGAGTGCTGGAAAAAAGTTTTCTACTGCTTGGTGAAAATGAAATACAATTAACTTCTCGTGGGAAACGCGCTCAAGGAGAGTTTTTGCTCCATCAGGATGGTATGTTTACTGTACACCTTCTGGATAAACGCGGAATCACGAACCGCAATCCAATCCCATACCACCTGGAGATTATTCCAGACCTCTTCCCCGATCTGCACATAATTGCTCCACCCCCAATCATCGAACTTGGAGAAAGACAGCTATTACCGCTTCATCTTGAAATTGAGGACGATTTCGGATTTTCAACACTCCAGATTGGATATGAACTCCGCCGGCCCACCTACCTCCAGACAGACCCATTTATATCGATCTTTACAATCCCTGATCTCATACCAGAACAGCTTCATCAAAAAATATATACTGTATGGGACTTATCCAATTTAGGGCTTATGCCAGAAGATGAGGTTCACTTTCATTTTGAGCTGTATGACAATGATGAGGTCTCCGGACCTAAAAAAACACTTTCAGGAACTTTTATTGCTCGGTTGCCTTCCCTTGCAGATCTTTTTACAGCTATGGGGGAGAAAGAACAAAACATTATCGAAGAAACTGAAATCCAGCTTGAGGAACTCATTGCTCTCCAAGAACACTTGGAAAAAACTGATTTGGAGCTCTTGAAAAGTGAAGAAATTAACTGGGAACAACAGCAAGAAATAAAAAAGATACTGGAAGAAGCCTCAGAGGAAATTGAACAGTTGAAAAAATTGACCGAAGCCATTGAAACTCTGGAAGAATCTGGGGAAAAACATGGTCTTTTTTCACAAGACCTTATGGAAAAATTCCAAGAATTGCAAAACCTCGTGAATGAATTAATTTCTGAAGATCTGCTCATGAATATGGATGAAGCCAGGAATGCCCTGGAAAATATGGATATGAAAGACCTCATGTCCGCTATGGATCAATTATCTAAAAATATGGAGCAGATTGAACAGGAGCTTGATCGATTTATTGATATTCTAAAACGCATACAGGCAGAACAAATGACCTATGAAATAACTAAACGCCTTGAGCAGCTTGTTAAAGAACAGGATGTTCTAAACGATAATATTCAGAAAACCAATGATACTACTGATCCTTCTGAATTTTCCAAGTTAGAGCAGGAAGAAAAAAGAAATCTGGAGGAATTTCAAAACATCCTGGATATCATGGAGGATGCTTCAGATATTATGGAAGAGTACAGCAAGTCTTCTTCTGAGGCGATGGAGAATCTTTCCCAGTCCGATCTGGCAGAAAAAACTGAAGGAGATCTTTCTGAGTCTGCCAATCAATTAGGAGAGGAAGCCTCTTCCTCCTCCAAACAATCCAGCCGTTCTGCACTCAAGAATCTCCAGTCATTTCAACAAATGGCACTGAACATTCAACAACAATTCCAGCAGGAAACCACTTCTGAAATGGCAGAAGAATTTCAATCAATTATGCAGGACATTCTCACTCTTTCAAAATCTCAAGAATCCCTTCATGAAACAACCTCCGGGATTCCAAGAAACTCCCCCAGAATAAAGGATCTTGCAGTGCACCAGCAAATGCTGAGCGACCAGCTCACTCAGGTTATGTCAGCACTAATGGATCTTTCCAAAAAAACCTTTGCTGTTACACCACAAATAGGAAAGTCTTTAGGGAGGGCATCAGCAGAGATTAAAGAGTCCATTGATAATCTTGCTGAACGAAAAGGGAATAATGCCAAATCAAAGCAGGCACTTGCCATGAAGTCGCTGAATGAGGCCGCCTTAGAAATATACAATACTATTCAGCAAATGCAGTCCGGTGGATCAGCCAGTGGCTTTGAACAATTTCTGGCACAGATGGAAGGCTTGTCCGGGCAGCAGCAATCTATAAACAGCCAGGGAATGCAGCTTGCCTTTAGCCAGCTTGCGGCGAACACACAGCAGGCCATGATGCAACAAATGCTTTCTAACCAAAAGCAGGTGCAAAAATCTTTGCAGGAACTCATGAATGAAATGGCAGAGTCTGGACAACAGGGTCTTGGAGATATGAGTGGTGCAGCACAGGAAATGGAAGAAGTAATTAAAGACCTTAAATCTCGAAAATATTCACGGAAAACATATGAAAGACAGGAACGCATCCTTTCCCGAATGCTGGACTCTCAAAAATCCTTAACTAGACGAGGACAGAAGGAAGAACGGTTGGCAACAACAGCAAATCAAAACAATGTATTTATAGGCCCATCAGGTCTCCCCGTTGACCTGGGACAAAGGCAAAGCATTACTATTGAAGCATTAAATCAAGCAATGAAGGCAGGATATTCCCGGGATTATCAGACAATGATCCGACGTTATTTTAATGCTCTAGGCCAAGCGAGTTTTTTAGAAACCTCTACAGAGCCTGAAAATATTATCAACGAAAATATTGAAGATGAATAAAAATTTCCTCACCATTTTACTCCCCCTTTTTCTGGGAATACAAATATTATACAGTCAAAGCTCTTCAGCCGCTTTAAAAACGGCTGCTCTTATGGAAAAACAGGGAAACCTGGAAAATGCCGTTGCCATTTATGAAGGATTGCTAAAGAATGAACCAAAAAATTTACAGGCATACCAAAAGTTAAAAAAAGTATACAAAAAATTGGGAAACTATCCCAAAACGGTCCTTTTAATTAAAGAACACATAAAATTATTTCCTAATGATCTCCAGTCCCATTTAGAGTTGGGAGAAGCTAAGTATCTTAATAAAAATATTAAGGGTGCAGAAAAAATATGGAATGATTTAGAATCTAAGTTTGGTAATACTCCCAATACTTATCGAATCCTCATGTATATGTACAGCCGATTGTCACTCCAAAAAGAAATGGAGGCTGTGGTGTCCCGGGGACGTGAGAAACTTAATAACCCTGCTTTACTTTCTCTGGATCTGGCAAATTATTATAAGGCACGACGAGTGTTTGATAAAGCTATGGATGAATTTATTCGTTACCTTATTGCAAATCTCCGGCAGAAAAAGATGATTACAGACAGGATTCTCCATATGAGCGATGAAGAAGAAGCACGTGCCGTGATTGAAAAAAAGATTCTGGAAAATGTAGCAAAAAATGAGTCAGCTTTACGGATACTGGCTGCCTCATTTTATTTTAAAACCGGTAATTATACGAAAGCTTTTAATCAACACCATACTCTGGGATTTACAACCAAGGAAGACTTGATACGCTGGTTAGGCTTTGCTGATAATCTTCGGAGGGAAGGGAAATATGAGCTGGCAGTCCAAGCCTATGAACTACTTCTCTCTCCTAAGTTAATATCCAATAACACCAAAATTATCGGACAAGCTTTGCTGGGCCTGGGACTCACTTTTGAAAATAAAATTATCCCCAGCCAGAATAAATTTTCCCTAGTTCAATATTTTCCTGATAATATATTTTTTGAAAATCATTTTTACGAGGATCAAAATCTCTCTTTTTCCTCACTTGAAACCGCATTTCAATTTTATGACTCTTTACTGGTTAAAATGCCTGTTTCATCCTTTTCGGCTTCCGCCCACTTCCGGCTTGGTGAAATACAATATAGAATAACAATGGATTTTGATGGCGCTTCCAGATCATACGAAGCAGCTTTACGTTCCAAACCTAAAAAAACGCTGGAAAATGATATTCGTTTGCGAATAGGAGATCTTTACCTGGCTAAAGGTGACACAACTGCCGCCCTGGCTTATTTTGAACAAGAACTCTCTAGGGGAACAACATTTCTCAACCGTCTCATCCAGGCTAATTTGCTTGCAGGGCGCCCGGACACCGCCATGGTTCTTATTAAATCTGCCCTAGGAACCATTCGCCCGGAAGCAGCTTCTTTTAACGATTTATTGGAATTACGTGACCTTATCCAACAACACTATTTCTCCGGCTCTTCGGAAGACCGAATGGCGTTTGAACTATTCTTTTCTTCAGAGTTTCTGATCCGGCAAAAAAAACTTTCAGAATCAGCAGAGGCATTATATTACCTAAGGGAACAATATCCCAATGCCTCTATCCTGTCACAGGCAATTCTCAGGGAAGCCCTCATCCGCAAAACCCTGAATCAGATTCCGGAAGCACTACTTCTGGCGGAAAAACTCACGCAAACTCAAGATGGAGATATTGGGTGGGTACTCTATGGTGAAATCCTGGAAAAATCAAAAAACGAACCAAAAAAAGCTTTAGATTATTATTACAGGGTTTTAGAAGAGTTCCCTGCCTCCCTTCTATGTGAACCAGTTCGGTTTCATGTGAGAAAATTAAATGAAAAGCTGAAAAGCTGATTCCTAAAATGAAAAGAACAAAAAAAATATTCCTATTAATTTTCATAATTCAATTTAGTTTGTGTCAAAAAATTCTGATACCGATGGACTTTTCCCAGAAAGATCATCTCAAGGCATACGGAATTGCTTTTGATATCCTCACTAAAAATATCAATGTGGAATGGCTCTTAAATTATCGTGGGGGTTCTTTCATGGTGGACGAATATCCTTTCATCCCTCAGGAATGTAGGATCCGGGGAGTCAGTTTTGAACGAGTCCATGAGGGAGATGTATTATCGATTTACGGTTCAATTGACCAGAACAACATGGAAGTAATCCTTCTTGAAAAAGCCCCGAAAATCGCCATTTATACACCCCCCAATAAACAACCGTGGGACGATGCAGTAACCCTTGCGCTCACCTACGCAGAAGTGCCCTACGAATCGCTCTGGGATGAAAAGGTTTTTATCGGAGGCTTAGATAACATTGATTGGCTTCATCTTCATCATGAAGACTTTACCGGTCAATATGGAAAATTCTACCGCAATTACCACCGGGCTCCCTGGTATATTCAACAAAACAAACAGTTTAAGGCCCTGGCCTCCAGCCTGGGATTTATCTCTGTACACGAAGAAAAAAAGGCTGTAGTCAGAACCATAAAAAATTACGTTGGGCAAGGGGGGTTTCTCTTTGCAATGTGTTCCGCTACTGATTCCTATGATATCGCCTTGGCAGAAGAAGGATTGGATGGTGCCCACAGCGTTTTTGACGGGACTCCAATAACACCAAAAATTCAACAAAAATTGGATTACAGTAAAACGTTTGCCTTTACTGATTTTTCCATTATCACCGATCCTATGATTTATGAATATTCCGATATTGACTACCCACCCAGCAATAAACCAGTGACCCGGGGTGCAGAAGCAGACTATTTTTCACTCTTTGAATTTTCTGCAAAATATGATCCTGTCCCCGCGATGCTTACTCAGAATCACGTGGGTGTTGTGAAGGGCTTTATGGGCCAGACTACAGGCTTTCTCAAAGACAAAATCAAGAAACACATTATCATCATGGGGGAGGACCCAGCTTCAGACCAGGTAAAATATTTACATGGGAGTTTTGGAAAAGGAGCCTTCGCGTTTCTGGCTGGGCATGATCCGGAAGATTACCAGCATTTTGTCGGTGACCCGCCCACCGATCTTTCGCTTCACCGGAATTCTCCCGGGTATCGCTTAATACTCAATAATATTCTCTTCCCGGCAGCCAAGAAAAAAGAACGAAAAACATAATCCCTTATTTAATATGTGGATTCAAAAAGAGATTTCACTACCATCGAAACCTAGAGGTTTTCATTTAATCACGACTGAAATTCTTAAGAAAATGCCCGTTATAAAAACAATCAACATTGGATTACTACATGTTTTTATCAAACATACTTCTGCTTCACTTACTATCAATGAAAATGCTGACCCCAGTGTCCGAACAGATTTTGAATCTCATTTTAATCATTTAGCACCAGAGAATCAGCCCTATTATATACATACAATAGAAGGGTCTGATGATATGCCGGCTCATATAAAATCTTCTATTTTAGGGTCATCTGTCAGTATCCCCATCTCTAATGGACAACTGAACCTGGGGACCTGGCAGGGAATATATTTATGTGAGCACCGGGATCGCGGCGGCAGTCGTAGAATTGTGATTACAATAAACGGAAATTAATTCCCACAAACAATAAACCCCAATACTGGGTGCATCTAGGTCTAAAATATATAGAAAATAAGACATTCTATTTCGTAAAAGTTGCCACTTGCCAGAAAATAATTGTGGCATAATAATTGCGTTTCAATCCATTCCCAAAAATTATCTCTTCCACTTCTTTAGTAGGATGAATGAATACTCGAAAAGAACTGCCCTTTATTATGGGAAAAAAATTCATAAATAGAAGAGCCAATTTTGTCCACCAAACATCACGAGGATAAATAACAGCATATATTTTTCGAGCAAGTTTGGAAGACAACATCACTAATTCAGACATATTGTCATAACAACAAATAACCTTGTCAAGGGTTACGATATCAGCCGTGTCTACATCTGAAGCAGTTTTGGTAAAATCACCATGCTTAAAATCTACCCTTTCATCTAGACCATTTTGAAGTGTTACCTCCTTAACTAAATCAATATATGCTGATGATGCTTCAATACTCGTCCCGTTTGATGCTCCTGCTTTGATTAAATCATACTGGATTGCTCCAATCCCCCCGCCAATATCCAAAAAGTCTAGTCCCTGCACACCTTCCTTATGTATAGCATCTAGCAACATGGCTGTAGTTTTGCTTGGTCCTTTCTTAAGGAATCGTTTTAGATTACGCTTGGCAGTTTTTTTGTCAAACATATTTTCAATACCCTGACATTGACAACAACTCATAATTAAATGCCCTTTATTTCAATTATAATTTTCATGGTAAAGTCAAATCTATTCAATACCCCACAAATAAAAAAAACCACGAATGTGGGACTTTCGCTAAAAACCTATCCTTATTTAATAATGATATTCTCAGTTAAAATGTTTTGTTGGGAGTTTACTTATTTCAAAAAAACTATCTTTTTTGATGCAGTGAACCCTGCATATTTCAATAAAACTAAATAAGAGCCGGAAGAAACGGGATTTTTGGTTGCATCTATGCCTTTCCAATTGAATGAGTGGGTTCCGTTAGATAAATGGTTTTCCACTATACTGGCTATCCATTTTCCCTTAATATCGTAGATGCCTATGCTCACGTGTCCCGGTCTTGAAATACTGAATTCAATTCGGGTAGAATTGTTAAATGGGTTTGGATAAGCTTGATGTAGAACCGGTTTTTCGGGAAACGGGACCGTTTCACCATAAATTCCAACCTGGATATCTTCTTCATCCATCACAATATCAAAAATGCCAAAAAGCCCGTTTTCACCTTCATCTAACGGTATAATTTGTCCGGGATGATCGGCTTCCCATTGTTCAGTAACCTGTGGGTCTCCTTCAAAGTAACATTGAGTGACCAGTTCTAATCCGTTAGGTGTCGTAATCTTATAATGAAAATGTTTAGGGCGGGTGGCATAATATCCCGGCCAGATGGATTCAAACGCATACTCTCCATTTTCATTGGTAAGCATTTTACCCCGAAGATTATAAGGATCCTCGTCACTGTTCCCCGTATCACATTCCTGAAAAACAGTGTAACAACCATTGTCATTTGCGTGCCAGACGTC
>NYYF01000021.1 GCA_002686675.1 Fidelibacterota bacterium | reverse complement strand
TGAACCGGTGTCTGCATTAACTCCCGATGGCATATCAATGGAAACCACAGTGCAATCCTGCTGATTGATCCATTTCGTCCATTTCGTAAAAGGAGCTCGCATCTCACCAGAAAATCCTGTTCCAATCAATCCATCGATAATTAAGTCAAATTGGTTCGACGTCGGTAATTCATATCCATGAATTATTTTCATTCCCTTTTCTACACATTTATTATAAAAATGCAAGGAATCACCCAAAATATTCGATTTGTCAGGTAATGAAAAAATAGTCACATTATCATGATCTAAATGAAGAGCGGCTGAAAAACCATCTCCACCATTATTTCCTTTTCCGCAACAAATCGCAATCTGTTTTTCTCTTTTTTTTCCCTCCAAAATAGATTCTGTAACCTCGGCAACTTCTTTACCGGCATTTTCCATTAGCATGAGACCTGGGACTCCCATCTTTCCCATGGAAACTTGGTCTAATCTTTGAGATTGATTCCGGGTTAACAGGCGCATCATGAAACCTCAAGCAACGCAAAAGCTACAGCAAATTCACCGGTATGCGAAATGGATACTTTACACGTTTGAAGCAGGGGCTGTTCAGTATGAAAATACACTTGAGGGGCACCTTCTTTATCAGGGAGTATCTCTATTGAACACAATGGGATATTAGAAATTATTCCAGAAGATAGCAGGGCTTTTTTAATAGCTTCTTTAGCAGCAAATCGACCTGCATAGTGTATTGAGGGGTTCGCTTTTCTCTCACAATAATCTATTTCACTTTTCGTAAACGTATGTGTATTAAATCGATCTTTATGATGAGAATCAAGGATTTCCCTTATTCGCAGAACAGACAAAATATCCGTCCCAATGAAAAATTCAGGCACCATTCAGCTCTTTTATAATCCCGACTATTTCATAGATATCATTTACATCCCAATCTGCTCCGGAATGCTTTGTATCAAAAGTATCACCATATCGTGCAAAAATCGTACGCATCCCAACCTTTTTTGCTCCTTCCACATCACGTTCTGGCCAGTCACCAACCATTATAGCGTCACCTGCTTTGATTTTGAGAGAGTCTAAAGCCATTGCAAATGGCTTCGAGGATGGTTTTCTCGCACCAGTGTCATCAATAGTAAGTACAAGATCAAAAACGTGGTGTAAATTCAAATAATAAATCCGCATCCAAGCTTCCCGGCTTGGTGCATCAGACACAACAGCAAGCTTAATCCCCATCTTAAGTAATTCGAATAATGTTTTATTTACATTTGGATATAACTGCAAACTGGCTTCCCGTGCCCGTCGATACGCAACGATACCAGCTGCCAATAATTTATGGTCAACAGACCCGATTTCTTTGTCTAAAAAATCATTAAAAATTGATTGATTCTCCCAGCCTCCCTCCTCGTACATCCGAAATATATTTTTACACGCTTCCCCTTCATCCACTTCCAACCCTGCTTCCACCATAGAAGATATTGCTGCCTGGACAGCAAATTGTTTCATTTTAATAAAATCTAAAAGGGTGTTATCTAAATCAAATATTACTGTTTTAATCATTACTTTGATACCAGAGAGAATATAAAGTGTAGATTCAAAAGATCAATTAATAGTAACAAAAACAATGAAAATGGAATGGATACAAAAAATAGGTTAATTCAATTGAACTTGATAAGAAAAAAATTAGATTTTTTAATATTTTATTCAACATATTTATGTGGGTTATTAATCTTATCGATTTCATATTCGGCCATTTTTCTCCAACTTCTGTCATTTCGGGCTTTCTCCAGGGAATTTAAAGCGACGGTTTTATTCCCATCTCCTTTACACCATTCTGCTATCCCTAATTCATACCATCCTCCACCAAAGTTCTTTTTTCTATCTGTTGCTTCTCTCGATGCATCTTGAGCAGCTTCACAATTACCCAGTTCGTTATGTGCGTGGGCCAGCCTGAACCAGGACTTAGCATCTTTTGGATTTAATGCAACCCCCCTTTCTAAATTATCTACGGCCTCTTCAAATTGGTTTAATTCTGTATACACAATTCCCAGCATTAAATAACTTTTTGAATAACTTGAATCAATCTTGGTGGCAGTATTTAACACTTCAAATGCCTTAGTATATTCTTTCAAACCAATGTAGATCTCGGCCAAGCTGGAATAGGCTTTCACATAACTGGAGTCAATTTCAATTGCCTGATTAAATGCATCCAGAGCACCTTCCTTGTCTCCCTCCTTGGATCTTGCTAATCCTAAGGCAAACCAACATTTAAAAAAATCTGGTTTGATCTTCAAGGCATTTAAGTAGGATTCGATCGCGCTTGAAAGATTTCTCATCTTTGCCTCAATAACCCCAATCTGGTAATATGCCCTATAAAAATTATTATCCATTTCAAGGACACGATAATAGGCGGCCAACGCTCCTTCTAAATCTCCACGGCGATAGGCGTTGTTTCCATCATTAAAAATATTTCTCGTAACATTGTCTATCGCTGCCTGTGCTTTTTCATGAAGTGGATTCAACTCAAGTGTTTTATGAAAATAATGTACTGCTTCATCAAAATCCTTTTCTCTGAATTTTACTAAACCCATACTGTAAGCCGCTTCCGAAAAATATGGAAATTGTTCCAATACAGTTCCAAATAATTGGAATGCTTCATCAAACCTTCCTCCTTTTAGTGCACGGCTGCCATCATTCATACTGGTATTGATTTCATTCATTTTATTAAAAGTTTCTATATATTGTTCACGATCTATTTCCACAGCTTCCCGTATATAATCTTGAGCTTTTTCCATATTCCCTAATCTGAGATTTAACTGAGTCAATTGAAACATGGCGGGTGCATATGTATTATCCAATTCCAGCGCTTTATTAAAAAGAGAATCCGCTTGTACAAAAGCACCTTCTTTTATTTTTTCCTGACCTTCAGAAAATAATATTTCTGGGGATTGTGCGAAAATAAAACCACCGACAACTATAAAAAGAAGTATACTTTTTACACGTTTTTTCATTTATTTTTCCTCGCTTTGAACTTGTGCCGAAGGCCGGACTCGAACCGGCACACCCTTTCGGACACTACCCCCTCAAGGTAGCGTGTCTACCAATTCCACCACTTCGGCAAGTTATTTAAGTTAGAGCAAATGCTCCAAACCAATCAAATCTCTCAAGTCTGAACTAACCATCAAATTTTTAATGGTCTAGGTTACTGTTTTTCTGGAACTGTCGGCAATGAAAGATCAGCCCCGGGGGTAATGATCCGACTTTCTGCTTCTTTTTTCAGCAATGATTCCGTTTCAGCAACTGAGGGTGAACTGAAAAAACTGATTAACAAAGCCAACGTCATAAATATAATAACCAGCCAGGTGGTAAGTTTGCTTAATAATGAAGCTGCCCCCCTGCCTCCCATGATCGCACTCGTAGCACCGCTTCCAAATGTACCCGAAAGTCCACCTCCCTGACTTGCCTGCATCAAAATCACCATAACTAACAACAGACTAACCAAAGTATGAATCGTGATTAAAAATCCTTGCATGATATCTCCTTAATATTTTTTATCAACTTGTTGAACAATGGAACAAAATGATTCGACATGTAAACTAGCTCCTCCTATCAGAAATCCGTCTATTCCTCCCGTTTGGATAAGTTCTACAGTATTCTCCGGGTTCACAGAACCACCGTACAGGATGGGAACTTTATCTCCAGTTTCTACACCATAGAAATTTCCGATCCAGGATCGAATAATTTGATTCGCTTCTTCAACCTGTTCCGGGAATGCATTCTCTCCCGTTCCTATCGCCCAAACAGGTTCATAGGCTAAAACAACTTTTTCCAAAGATATGATTCCGGACAATCCTTCAGTTAATTGCCTAACGAGAATACTCTGGGTTTCCACTTTTTTTCTTTCCTGAGATGTTTCACCGATACAAAATATAGGTTTCATCCCGCATTCCAATACCGCCTGAATTTTTAGATTTATCCACTCGTCTGATTCACCGAACCTATGGCGACGTTCAGAATGGCCGACTATCACATATTCCACACCACATGTTTTTAACATCTGAGGTGAAACCTCACCTGTGAAAGCTCCCTGTTTTTCCCAGTAACAATTTTGTGCCCCAAGAGAGAAACCTGTTCCTTCCAGAAGTTTATCCAATCCAAACAGGCCTGGAAAAGGTGGGCAGAATATAACTTCAGTCCTTTTTATATCCAAAAGTAAATTGACGATTTTTGTAAGGAAAGACCGACCCTCAGCAGGGGTTTTATTCATCTTCCAGTTTCCGGCTACTATATTTTTTTTCAATTATTTCCTTTCAATACAAAATTACTTGAATTGTAATGTATTTTTCTTAATTATTTTTCAACAAATTAAACAAAAGAATGTTTATCGTTCTAATGCAAATAATGCAGGTAATTGATTCCCACTTAGTAGTTCCAGGGATGCTCCGCCTCCGGTTGAAACATGAGACATGTCATTATGCACACTAAATTGTTTGACTGCAGAAGCGGTATCACCTCCTCCCACTACAGTAATAGCTCCTTCATTTGTTGCTTTTACCATAGCCTGAGCAATTTCCCTGGTTCCAATTGAATACTCTGGCACTTCAAAAATTCCCATTGGTCCATTCCAGATGATGGTGCCTGATGATTGAATTATTTCCGAAAATTGTTGAGCGGAAGCAGGACCCACATCGACACCCATTTTCGTTGATGGAATATGATCAAGTTTCATAATCTTTATACTTTCTGGTTTTTCAGGTTTCTCTACACCAATAAAATCACTCGGAAAAATCATGTCTATCCTCTTTATCCTTGCTTCTTTTAAAATGGATTTTGCTATATCAATCATAGTATCATCAACTAGGGATACACCAACATCATGACCTTTTGCCTTCAGAAAAGTAAATGCCATCCCTCCTCCAATTATAATAGAATCGGCATTTTGTATAAATTGATGAATCAATTCAAGCTTTCCTCCAATTTTTGCACCTCCCAAAATTAAAGTCAGTGGACGTTTTGGGTTTCGGGTCACAGAATTCAGGAATTTTAATTCTTTTTCAATCAGAAACCCCATTCCTTTTTGGCTAAAATTTTTAACTACGCCCACGTTGGACGCATGAGCACGATGAGCAGTACCAAAAGCATCATTGATGTATATTTCACCGTGTTTAGACAATAGATAACTAAAACGTTTATCATTTTTTGTTTCATCATCATGGAATCGAAGATTTTCCAACAAATGTACTTCACCTGGCTTTAATCCCAACGAAACATCTTTGGCATCGCTTGAAACACAGTTGTCTGAAAATTTAATGGGCATCTCCAGAAGTCCCGCCAGCGTTTCACCTACAGGCATTAAACTCATTGCAGGATTGATTTGTCCTTCTGGGCGGCCTAAATGGGATATGAGAACTATAGAAGCTCCTTCGTTCAAACAATGTTTTATTGTAGGCAATGCAGCTCTAACCCTAAAATCATCAGCAACTTTTCCATTCTGAATAGGAACATTAAAATCCACCCGAATAAGAACCCGTTTTGATTTTAAATCAAATAATGTAAGTATTTTCAACAAGCGAACTATTTCCCCTGGCTTTAATCTTTCTTCTTTCCCAGTTTTGGCGTACTGCAACTAATTGCAAAAACTGATTGAAATCCCTTCTCCTTTAACATGACGGCACACGCAGACATGGTAGATCCTGTTGTTAAAACATCATCGATAATCCCGATTGTTATTCCTTTCATCGGCTTCTTTACTTCAAACGCTTTATCCATATTTTGTTTCCGTTCTATACTGGATAACATTGTTTGAGTTTCTGTATATTTTTTTCTCTTCAGAATAGAAGGATCTACTGGAACTTCCCAAATAGACGATAATCCCTTCGCAATCCATTTCGCCTGATTATACCCCCGCTCTCTTTTTTTAACAGAATGAAGTGGAACCGGTATTAAGAAATCCATATCTCCAACCTGAGTCAAAGGTAACATATTTCCTAAATGATGTCCTAGCTCCCATCCTAATGTAGCCCTTTCTTCATATTTTAACGAANGTATTACCCGTTGAATTTGANCATTAAAATACCATCCCGAATAAACTCCGTCCAACCCTTCAGAGTGAGAAAGATTTTTGNCCCAGTTACCCAAATTTGTTNNTTCAAAACTCATGAGGCACTGGGAACAGACACTATCACNCGATCTGAAGATTCCTTTTTTACATACCAGGCATTGGTTCGGGAAAAAAATATCCAGGAAAAAATGACGATAATCAGAAATTGANAAACTCACGTTAAACCTATTCACCTTTAATGACTGGAAAAATTAATTGCATTATCTATACTATTCAAATATTTTCTAAATAAGAATCTCCTGTTTTTTANTTCAACCTATTCTCTTAATTTATACCAATGCCCNCTGGAAAAATAACACAAAAAAAACGCNTTGACTTTCAGGACCTNATGCTCTATAGAGTCCACGAAATCCTATTAGTAGCCAGTCCNTATGATGCGTTTATTTTGGAAGAAGATGGAAGATTAACGGAACAAATCCTCCACGAATATATTGGAATGAATTTCAATTATGCACCTCGAGTTTGGCAAGCAAATTCAGCCAAGGCTGCATTGGAAATGCTCTCAAAACGAAAGCTTGATATTGTCATCGTTATGATGAGGATTGCAGATATGAATCCGCTTTCTTTCGGTCTTAAAGTCAAAAAGATGTATCCGAGAAAACCNGTGATCTTGCTTGCCTTTGATGAATCTGAAATTAAACAATTATCTGAGGAAGCTCTTCAGAATTCAGTGGATCGTGTATTTTTATGGTCAGGAAATGCAAATGTATTTCCCGCTATCATTAAACAGATAGAAGACAGGAAAAATTCAAAAAGAGATATTTTAGAGGGAGACNTTCGGGCAATTATCCTNGTNGAAGACACATCAAGATACTATTCCCTCATGCTTCCCTTCATATATCGGGAAATTATGTACCACACAAAACACCTGGTGGGAAAAAGTTTAAATGATACTCAACGTCTTCTTCATTTGCGGGGACGGCCAAAAATCCTTCTTGCAACCAATTATTCAGAAGCAAAAACATATTTTAATCGGTATCAATCCAATATTTTAGGAATCATTTCTGATATTAGGTTTCCCATGAATGGAGAAATGAATTCCGAAGCTGGAATTAAATTTATTGAATACNTAAGAAAAAAAGAACCGAATATGCCGGTTATGCTTCAATCTACAGATGAAAAACACNCAATAAAAGCTCAACAAATACATGCCGTATATTTAAATAAACAATCAAGTACACTTCTACANGANNTCAGGAAATTTATTCTGAATAACTTCGGTTTTGGGGATTTCATTTTTCGGANCAAANCCGGTAAAAAACTTGCGCGGGCTTCTGATTTAAAAACTCTTCGAAACCGATTGCTNCGAATCCCNAAANATTCATTAGCATATCATGCTTCCAGTAATCATTTTTCTAACTGGNTTNCTGCACGGGGAGAATTTGACTTGGCAGCAATATTAAAACCCTTAACAATCAGTGATTTTAAAGATATTGATCACCTGCGCTCTAAAATGGTTCAGTCTATAAATGAAATCCTTGATATCCAGCAAAAGAGTCAAATGACTGAATTCACTTCCGAAGTAAAACCACAGGAAACAGATTTTATACGAATTTCAACCGGATCCCTTGGAGGTAAAGCCCGCGGACTCGGATTTATGAATTCCGTCATCACAAAGTCCCATCTTCAAAATAAATTNCCAAATGTGAATATCCGTATCCCTCGATTAGCTGTTATAGGAACCGATGAATTTGACCAATTTATGAATGACAACAACCTCTGGGTAAAAGCTTTAAATGCTCAGTCCAATAGTTCAGTCGAAAANCTATTTTTACGTAGCAAATTACCTAAAACCCTTCNAAAAAAACTGAAAACTTTTCTTTCTGAAGTGCTATATCCTATTGCTGTACGTTCTTCAGCTTTATTGGAAGACTCTATGTATCAACCTCTGGCAGGAATGTATNCAACCTACATGCTTCCAAACACAGCAAAAAATAAGGAAACACGATTTAACCAGTTATGTGAAGCAATAAAACGTGTNTATGCTTCAACATATTTTCAGGAGCCGAAAACTCTGTTAAAAANTTCAGTTCANAAANGAGAAGAAGAGAAAATGGGGGTAATCCTTATGGAATTAATTGGTCAAAAGCATGGTTCCCGGTTTTACCCCACTCTTAGTGGAACAGCTCAATCCTTAAATTATTATCCCGTATCATACATGAAACGTGATGAAGGGATTGCAACAATTGCTTTAGGAATGGGTCGAACAGTTGTGAACCGAGAAAACGCCTTGCGTTTTTCTCCGAAATATCCCACAATTCTACCCCAGTTTTATTCAGTAAAAGCAACAATCCAAAATTCACAAAATTCGTTTTACGCATTGAATCTTAACTCAAATAATAATTTTCTTAAATATGGTGAAAAGGGTAATCTGAAATCCTATGATCTGGACACGGCAGAAAAGGATGGGACTCTTGATTGGGCAGGAAGCGTAGTCTCTCTGGAAGATAACATAGTCCGAGATTCCTTACAGGACCCAGGTACACGAGTCATCACGTTCGCACCTATCTTAAAATGGAATTCATTTCCTCTTGCTGAAATCCTTGCTGAAATCTTGAAAATTGGGAAGAAATCTCTAGGTGGTCATGTGGAAATTGAATATTCTGTAAATCTTTACAAAGATATTGATAAACCTCCTGAATTCTGTCTTTTACAAATAAAACCAATGCTTTTGAGCACACTGAATATTAAGAAAGATATTTCCTTCATTCATGATAAAGATATTATTTGCAAAAGTGGTGTGGTCTTGGGCAATGGAAAAATCGAAGGAATCAGAGATATCATTTTTGTTAATCCCAAAACATTCCACACTGAGAATACTATCAAAATTTCCAAAGAAATTGAATCGTATAATAAAAAACTCGGATCCACCCAACCATATATCCTGGTTGGTCCTGGGAGATGGGGCTCAGCAGATCCATGGTTAGGGGTACCAGTGAACTGGACACACATTTCCGGAGCTAAAGTAATCATTGAACTTGGACTTGAAGAATTCCCTGTTGACCCTTCATTTGGAAGTCATTTTTTTCAAAATGTTACTGGAATGAGAATTGGATATTTTACAATCAATCACAAAGGGAATCAGGATTATTTTAATATGGATTGGATTCACCAGCAAACTGTAAAAGACAAAAAAACCCACACAGCTTGGATTCAAACCGAAAAATCGTTAATAGTAATGATCAATGGACAAAATGGCGAAGGTATTATACAGTGTCAACCGGATATTGTTGAGGAAATTATGGATGAAGAACAATCAACTGGAATTTAAGGTAATAAGAAACCCATCAGACATTTTTACCTTATAAAACAAAAAACGCCTCAGAAATTCTGAGGCGTTTTTTATATATTTAATTAACTATATGGTTAAACAACACCCTGATCAAGCATTGCATCTGCAACTTTGATGAACCCCGCAATATTTGCACCTTTTACGTAATTGGTGAAGTCACCTTCCTTGCCATGAGTTACACAAGCATTATGAATACTCTTCATAATATCCTGAAGTTTATTATCAACTTCCTCCCTGGACCAATTCAATCTCATGCTGTTCTGGCTCATCTCCAAGCCGGAAACAGCTACACCGCCAGCATTTGCCGCTTTCCCGGGACCGTAGAGAATCTCATTGTCAAGATACACTTCAATCGCTTCAGGAGCTGAAGGCATATTTGCACCTTCGGACACACAGGAACATCCGTTTTTCACGAGTATTTCCGCATCTTCCTTATTGATCTCGTTCTGTGTTGCACCTGGCAGGGCTACGTCGCATTTCACTTTCCAGGGACGTTCGCCTTTCCAGTATTCCACACCGTATTTTTCTGCATATTCACGAATCCTGCCGCGTTTTACATTCTTCAAATCCATCACATACGCTAGTTTCTCACGATCAATTCCATCTGGGTCATAAATAGAACCGGAAGAATCAGATAGCGTTACAGGTTTCCCGCCAAGATCCAGGACCTTTTCAACCGAATATTGTGCAACATTTCCCGAACCGGAGACTGCAACAGTTTTTCCTTCAAAACTTTCATCCCTGGTTTTCAACATCTCATTGGCAAAATAAACGCATCCATACCCTGTGGCTTCCGGACGAATTAAACTTCCGCCCCAATTCAAACCCTTACCTGTCAGGGTGCCGGTAAATTCATTTCGGAGACGTTTGTACTGCCCAAACATAAAACCAATTTCACGCCCGCCTACTCCGATATCCCCTGCCGGCACATCCGTGGCAGGACCAATATGACGTTGCAGTTCGGTCATGAAAGACTGACAGAAGCTCATAACTTCGTTGTCAGATTTCCCTTTTGGATCAAAATCCGATCCGCCTTTTCCTCCTCCCATTGGAAGGGTAGTTAAACTGTTTTTGAACACCTGCTCAAAACCGAGGAATTTCAAAATACTAAGATTAACAGACGGATGAAATCTCAATCCGCCTTTATAGGGTCCAATCGCAGAATTAAATTCCACTCTGTATCCGCGATTTACTTCGACTTCACCACGATCATTACTCCAAGGTACCCGAAATATGATGATCCGTTCTGGTTCAACCATTCTCTCCAAAATCCTTGAATGGAGATAATGGGAATGTTCTTGCAAAAAACTCCAAATCGATTCCACCACTTCGTGCACTGCCTGATGAAATTCCTTTTCACCAGAACTTCTGGAATTTACAATATCCATAAAAGATTCAACTGATTTGTACATAGAAATACACTCCTTTAATGATTTGATAAATATTCGGGAAAATTATTAAAATTAATTGAACAAACATTAACTAAATTAAGTAATAAAAATCATTAAATTTTTATGCTATTTTGGTTGGTTATCCTTCCGGTTTAGAACCTGCACAATTTTGGCGGAGTAGCTCAGTTGGTTAGAGCAGTGGAATCATAATCCACGTGTCGGGGGTTCAAGTCCCTCCTCCGCTACAATAATTACAGTAATCTTCACAACATGCTGAATTATTCTATATTTTTTTTGGTCATCGCTTCAATTTATCCAGATGAATCAATTTGGAGTAGACAAAAACACCATGCTACTTACGGGTATACAATATACCAAAAATGATTGTAAAGACAAGGGCACATAATCCCTGTAGATTATGTGGGTAGGATTTAAAGTGTTTTTTCATCTAAATGAACTTCCATATAATAAAAGTAAAAAAAATAGAGGCCATTTCGTTCCAAAGCATCCTGGTGTTTATGGAAATTAGTTGATGATAATTTTCAGTGGCAAGAGTAGTATTTTTATTTTAAATTGGATCAATTATATTATGAAAAGGAGTACACTATGAAATATATTATCACACCATTCGTTTTATTAACATTCCTTGTTGCAGGTGAAACTACAACCAACCTGAAAGTAAAAGGAATGTCCTGTCAATATAGTTGCGCAAATAAGGTGAAATCGGTTTTAAATGATGTTGACGGAATAGAGTCCTGTAATGTGAATTTTGAAACCAGTACAGCAACAGTAAGTTTCGATGATGCGAAAATTACCCCGGCAGAGATCAAAAAAATCCTTAGTAAGAAAACTGATTTTGATATCTCACTTGAAAATGAACCTAAAAAGAAGGAATCATCAATTAAATCCTTTTTCAGGAATTTTTTTAATAGTTGAAATTTAATCGTACTAAAAAAACCCCGTCATCTGGCGGGGTTTTTTGTTTCTTTCATATTTAGAAAATGGAATTTTAGGTGGTAAAAAAATAATAAGAAATCTTTTGATTTAATTGAATAAACAATCCCTTATTTTTCTTTTATTAAACCTCATAGGGGGAAGCGCTGTATTGGGTTCATATGCTCATGGGCTCTTAAAAAACACTGAATTTCGTAGTGAACTTTGGGGAGCTGTGCCTGATCATATTCGACCTTACTATACCATTTGTATGTTCCTAGCAGCAATCGGATATTTTTTCTTTACAGGATATATATTACAGTATGTATCATTTGACACTACTCAAATCTTTGGCTGTTATAATTTCACAATAATAAACTTACTCTATGCTGGTTTTCTTATTCCATCTGCTTTGTGGATATATATGACTTTTGCAATGATCAGCAATCCCTCAGTTTTACTTTGGATTGGAATTCGGATAATTCTATTTACAGTTGGATTTTCATCAATTGGATTATTTCTAGCATTTTTCTTTTCTAATTTTGAGAAAAGTTCTTGGTTATTTTATGCGGGAGTTGCGGGGCTTATTCCCTTTAGTATTCAGACAATGGTCCTGGATGCCATTGTTTGGCCCTACTATTTTCCAATGAAATAAAAATCTAAGAGAAATCAATTTGGAGCGTGGGGAATTAAAAATCCCGCTACTGGGTGGGGCTTAAGCCATATTGGTTATCATCTTTATTGCTATTCAAAAAGCAGCACCAATAGACAATTGGAATAATTCCAATACCCGTAAATATCAACAAAATCCACCATCCAGACTTATTTAAATCATGCAATCTTCTAACTCCAACTGCAAATGCAGGAAGCGCAGTTAATAAACGAGAAATCTCAAATAAAGGATACCATGGTATTCCATCAATGATGTTCTGAAACTTCCAACCTATTAACAAATCAATGGTAAGGAAAAATACCTGGACGAAAGTAACGAAAAGAAAAAAGTAGGTACATTCATTTCTACCCGCCCTCCCATTAAAAACGGCATAATTTTTAAAACATTTTGTAATCCACTTCATATCTGAAGCTACCAATTATCTCACAAACAAAAAACCCAATTAATGGGCAATAACCCATCCATCGGGTTATAAGACTCACGCAGCTTCTTCTATTTTAAATTGACTAGAGGACGAATGGAGGTCGATTTATTCCCACAAACAAAAAACCACCCATCGGGTTATGAGACCGACCTAAATCCACAAACAAAAAACCCCACTAATGTGGAGCACGATTTAGATAGATATTCTAATTGTTTTTGATTTTTTCACCCTTAATAGGAGAGTAATCATTTTTTAATTCTCCATTGACCAGAATATTATCAAAATAGGATTTCACACCCGTTGCTTTATTCATATCTTCGACATTCTGGATGTGAAAGTGCAAATGTGGTTCAGTTGAATTACCCGAATTACCACAAAGCCCTAATAGCTCTCCCCGTTTCACCTGTTGCCCTTGTTTTACTTTAATAGAATGCTGTTTAAAATGTGCAAAGAAGAGATATTCATCGTTTGCAGTTTTTATGATAACAGTGTTTCCCGGAACATATATTGGATTCATTTCTCCGGGAATATTGTCTTTGATGCCTTCAACGACCAAAACTACTTCACCAGCCGCGGGTGCAATAATCTCTCTGCCAAAGACATAATAATCAACATTGGTTTGGCCAATGGTTTTGTAGGCGTTCCCTTTTTCATCGGTAATGATCAAATCAAAAGCATTCTTTTGTGCCTGGTCAACAACATGATAGTTTAATTCCTTGGTATCACCTCCCCAAAATACTGTCCATTCGCCTTTGAAAGGCAAGATAAGTTTGGATATGTTGCGTTCCATTTTGGGCAGGTTATCCTCTTTAAATGGAATAAACTGCATTCCATTGATTTCAGAATTGCCATTAATGGAAAGATTGAAACCGAGCAGTTTGCGTTCAAAATTAGTTTTGTAAAGAGCCAGGCCTCCATTTTGGTATTTGACAAAGGTCAGTTTGGTGATTTGACCAGCTTCAGAGCTTAGGTTGGTCAAAAAGTTGGTCAGTTTGTCAAGTGGGACTGCAGTTTGCATTGGACTTGAAAACTGGTTAAAGATGCCTTCAAAGTCATTTGCATTGAAGTTCTTTTCAAATTCAGCAGCAACTTTTTTAAGGGCTGCTGTTTCAGTTTGAGCGAATGATACATTCGCGAACATTGTTAATATGATTATTGATAATAGCTTTTTCATTATTTTATCATTTTGGTTTAATTATGACTTCACAATATAAGATTGGTCAATTAATTATTTTTCAAAGAGAAGACAGACGTTCCACAATTGATTTGGCTCGTTTTCGTATGTCATCATAGTTTTTGTTGCGGATCGTTTCCAGATCGAACAACGGTCTTACAAAACCGATACCTGCCGCACCGGAATCCAAAACATCCAGCATGTTGTCTAGATTAACTCCGGATGTAGGAAATATTTTGAGATAAGGTTGAGGTGCAAGGATAAAGCGGATATATTCTGCCACATTCGCCGGTGCTGGAAACAATTTCACAAGATCAGCACCAGCTTGGTGCGCAGTTTCCATTTCTGTGGCAGTGAATGTCCCTGGAATACTGACCACATCCAGTTTTACCGCTTCTTGTATCACATTTATGTTGCAGACTGGTGAAACCAAGAACTGAGCACCGGCACCCACCGCTTCTTGTGCGAGGGCAGATGACATAACGGTACCTGCACCTACTATTAGATCATTATTTTCTCTGAATTGGGTAATCAGATTCAGTGCTCCAGGTGTTGTAAGTGTGAATTCTACAACTCTAAATCCACCATCTACTGCTGCATGCATGGCCTGCTCAGCTACTTGTTGATTTTCCGTTCTTATGATGGCACTGATCTTTCTATCTAAAAGATCATTTTTAATATGTTCACGATTGTTCATATTCGGTTGAAGTCACCTATAATAAAAAGGTCTCTGAAAGGTTTTCAATCTAGTCACCCGTAATAAAACAAACGATTTCAACTTAATAAGAATCCTTCCAGACATTAATGAAAGTATTATATACTTTTTAAAGCGGATTGTTTTTTCTAGTTACAAAAAAAGTACCCGGGGTCGGACTTGAACCGACATGCCCTATACGGGCGAGGGATTTTAAGTCCCTTGTGTCTACCAATTTCACCACCCGGGCACTATAAATGGAGGCGTCGACCGGATTCGAACCGGTGAATAACGGTTTTGCAAACCGCCCCCTTAAACCACTTGGGTACGACGCCAATTATATTGATTTACTATCCTCCAATAATAATAAAGGGATAGAATTTACACTTTCTATTTTTTCCCTCCAATCATACAAATGTGATGCTTCTCCACCAATCAAAAATTATATCAATAGAGATATTCATTTGCTATATTCCTTTGATGAAAATAAAAAATATTGATCGGTATCAGCGTTTACGGGATTTTCATGTTCCAATTTCAGTATTGGATGATATTTTTGGTAATCAGGATAATTTATCAATCCTGAACACAGCATGGGACGCACTCATAAAAGAAGGTTGCAAAGGAGATGATATTGCCAAGGAAATTTCTCAATTGTTCTTCGAGGATCTTAATATTATCCCTAAAGAAGATTCCCAGGAATAATAACAAATTCTTATCTAACCATGGAGATAATAGTATTTCCAATCCAGGAAATAGTATTCAAACACTGAAATTAGATTATTAAAAAGGGATTAATTAAGTCTATTATCGAATCATTTAGATATTATTAATTCTATATATAATGAAGTTAACGCAATGATTGCGCAATATGCGAAAGAAGATGTCCAACTACGCATCTGTTTACTTTGAGTAAAATCTGCGGTAATTTGTGCCTGCTCAATATCCACAAATAATTTATTGGATTCTATCACATCTTCACATCGCCTCGCATCATAATAATAAACAGGCATTTCAAAAATAGACAAAGATCGTAAACCGCCTTCTCGTGCTTTTTTGATATAAGTAGATTTACAAGGATTTTCTTTCCTCTCATTTTCTGTTTGCTTGGCATTCATAACAGAAAAAAGAATAAAAATTATGACTATGATTGCTTTCATTTTTACCATCCAAAAATCACTTTCACTGTCATAATAGGTTCTCCGGAAATTGTCATATCAGGTCCATCGACTTTTTGGCTTTGAAACTTCCAATTTTTGTTG